>NZ_QKRU01000019.1:0-104289 GCF_003234055.1 Pseudomonas sp. 57B-090624 | reverse complement strand
TGCCCCGCCCTCCCGAACAATCCGCTGACCGCCCGTGGCCATCCGGCCACGGAATCGAACGCGAACCGGGATGATCGCCATGGCCAGTCTTCACCACGACAGCACCTGCGGATACGACCAGGCCGAGCCCGGTGCCTGCGGCGGCCTCGCCCCCTGGCGCGAGCGCCTGGCCAAGCAGATGATCCTCACCCACCTCGCCGAGGGCATCCCGGTCGCCCGCCTGGCCGAAGCCTGCGCCCTCTCGCGCAGCCACTTCGCCCGCGCCTTCAAATGCACCACCGGCATGACGCCCCAGGACTGGCTGCGCCGGCAACGCCTGGCCCGCGCCAAGGAACTGATCCGCAACTCCGACCTCAGCCTCACCCGTATCAGCCTCGAATGTGGCTTCTACGACCAGGCCCACTTCTCCCGCCTGTTCACCCGCGCCGAGGGGGTCAACCCGATGAACTGGCGGCTGATCGGCGATTGATGCCACAGGTTGGCGCCGCTGCGGGCACCGGGCTGCCAGTGGCCGGATGCGCCATCCACCCGCCCCCTGGGTCAGCACCGGGGGGTTGGATCGGCACCGTAGGGTGGCGTAGAGCGCAGCGAAACCCATCGCCACAAGCGCTGGGTTGCACGCGGACTACAGGCTGGCCCGCGACCTATGCAGGGGCGACTGCAGTCGCCAAGCTGCCCTGACAGGGTGCCCCTGGCGGCAGCGCCTGGTGGATGAAGGGAGCGTCATCCACCCACGCCGATGGGCACCGTGATCCGGGTTGGGCACGGCGCCGCAGGTTGGCGCCGAGCGCAGCGAGGCCCAGGGGTGCGGGGTTCGGCGCTGTTGCGTTGGGCTTCGTACCTCAGCCCAACCTACCGGTTCAATGGGGCACGCCTTGCATCGGCGCGCCGCGCCAGAGGCTGGGCAGCGGCAGCGCCTGGCGCCATTCAGGGGTGCGCGGGTGGTGCAGCTCCAGCCGCTCGCCGCCATCGCGCAGCTTGTCCAGGGCATAGGCCCGGGTGGTTTCCAGCAGGCGGTAGCGCACCTGCTCCTCCTCCGGCTCCGCCAGCAGCAGGGATTTCGCCACCAGATGGCTGATGGTCTCGTACAGCCGCGTTTCGCTGATGCGCTCGCAGGCGATGACCCGCGCGGCGCCGTCGAAGGTGAAGGCCTGCCTGAACAGCGCCAGGCGCTGCAGCACGACGCGCTCCCGCGCAGTCAGCAGGTCATAGCTCCAATCCAGGCTGGCCCTCAGGCTCTGGTGCCGGGGCACCGCCGTGCGGCGCGCGTGGGAGAGCTGCTGGAACGGGCCATCGAGCAGCCGTTGCAATCCGTCGAGGCCCAGGCTGTCCACCTGGGCCGCGGCCAGTTCGATGGCCAGCGGCAGGCCGTCGAGGCGGCGGCAGATCTCGCTCACCAGCGGCACGTCACCCGGGCGCAGGCGGAAGCCATCCTGGCGGGCGCGGGCACGGCTGACGAACAGGCGGATGGCAGCGCAGCCCAGGGCTTGCTCCACGGAGCATTCGCCCGGCGCGGGCGGCACCGACAGGCCCGCCAGGCGCTGGACGAACTCGCCTTCGGCCAGCAGCGGCTCGCGGCTGGTGGCCAGGATCGACAGGCGCGGCGCGCGGCGCAGCAGCCCCTCGGCCAGCAGTGCCGCGGCGTCGGGCAGGTGCTCGCAATTGTCCAGCACCAGCAGTGCATGACGGCCGCACAGTTGCCGGCCGATATCGGCGACAGGGTCCGCCCCCGGGCCCTGGAGGCCGAGCGTCGCGGCCACGTGGCGGGCCACGCCGTCCGCCCTGCAATCGGCCAGGTCGATGAGGTGCGCCCCGTCCGCGTAGTGCTCCAGCAACAGCTCGGCGACGCGCAGCGCGACGGTGGTCTTGCCCACGCCGCCGGGGCCGGCCAGGGTGAAGAAGCGCCGCTGCGGCACCTCGCGCACCAGGGCCCCCACCAGCGCATCGCGGCCCTCGATGCGGGTCAGCCGAACCGGCAGGTTGTGCGCCGGCCATGCCCCCGGGGCCGCAGCCGGCACCCCGCCTTCGCAACTCACCGGGGCGACGAAGCAGTAGCCGCGCTGCGGCACGTTGGCGATGAAGCGGCGTCCGTCACGCCCGTCGCCCAGGGCCCGACGCAAGGCGGCGATATGCACCCGCAGGTTGCTCTCCTCGACCACTGTGGTGGGCCAGACGCGGGCGATGATGCAGTCCTTGCCGACCAGGTGACCGGCGTTCTCCAGCAGCAGCTGGAGGATGTCCAGGGCACGGCTGCCCAGGTGCAGCGGGCGTTCGCCCTCGAGCAACAGGCGACGCTGGACGTGGAACCGGAACGTGCCGAAGCACAGGACGGGGTCATCCGGGAAGATGGTGGGGTTGTTCATGTCGCTGTCGTGCCGACGACCCAATGGACTCGCCCTGCGAACTGCCTGCAGGGCCCCGATCCGGGCCCGTGCACCCTCCTTACGAGAATGCTTCCCATCATCCCAGCCTGGTGTGAAGGAACAATCACGGCGGGGGGAACGAGACGGCCAAGGCGGTGCCCAGGACGGACACGAGCCTGCTAGCTGAACTGCCGGCGGTACTGCGCGGGGCTGAGCCCGAGCTTCTCGGCGAACAGCACGCGCATGTGCCGCACGCTGCCGAAACCGCTGCGGTAGGCCACGGTCTTCAGGGGCAGGTCGCAGGTTTCCAGCAGGCTGCGGGCGCGGTCCAGGCGCGCGCCCTGGAGAAACTCCATGGGCGTCATCTTCACCTCGCGGGCGAACACGCGGGAGAAGTGCCGGGGGCTCATCGCCGCCAGGGCGGCCATGCGCTCGATGCTGAAGGGCTCCTCCAGGTGCTCCAGCACATGGCTCTGCACCCGCGCGATCGGCGAGTCGTCGCCCACCACGCCGGCCGCCAGCGGGCTGAACTGCGCCTGCCCACCCTGGCGCTGCATCACCACCAGCAGCACCTTGGCCACGTCCAGCGCCAGCTTGCGCCCATGGTCCTCGGCGACCACGCCCAGTGCCAAATCGATGCCGGCGGTGACGCCACCGGAGGTGAGCAGCTTGCCGTCGCGGATATAGATGTGGTCCGTCTCGATCACAGCACCCGGACAGCGCCGCGCCAGGCGCTCGATGTAATGCCAATGGGTGGTGACCCGGCGGCCGTCGAGCAGACCGGCCTCGGCGAGGATGAAGGCGCCGGTGCAGATCGAGCCGTAGCGCCGCGAGGCCTGCGCCGCGCGGTTGAGCCAGGGCACCAGTGCGCCATGGCTCTCGTTGTAGGCGCCGGGGCCGCCAGGCACCAGCAGCAGGTCGAAATCCGGCTCGACCGCCTCGATCAGGTGGTCGGCCTGCATCGCCAGGCCGTTGGAAGCCCGCACGCTGCGCTCCCCATAGGCGAGGGTGACGATGCGATAGGCCTGCTCCGGCGGCAGGTAGCGGTTGGCGATGGAAAAGACGTCCATGGGGCCTGCGACATCGAGCATCAGCAGGTCGGGAAAAAGGAGGATGGCAACGGTCTTCATGCAGCGGTCGGAGTCGTCCGGGGAAGTGGAGATGTGCAGTATGAACAGGCACCGGGAGGCTGTCTGCGAACAATTGCCAGTGGCGCGGGCGCGCAAGCGGATGCCCCGGCCTACCGCCCGTCGGAAGCAGCCGCTGCGGGCGTGTTCGCAGCCAAGCTGAAAAGACTTGTTGCTATTCCCACATCGCCGCCGGTCGGTCGAATCTCCAGAATGGCGCCTCCCTGAATCTTCGGATAAACGACGTGGATTACCTCCTGCAACTCGTGTCGAGTCCCACCGCCTGGATCGCCCTGGCCACCCTGGTCGTCATGGAAGTGGTGCTCGGCATCGACAACCTGATCTTCATCTCGATCCTCACCAACAAGCTGCCCGAGCACCAGCGCGCCAAGGCCCGCCGCCTGGGCATCGGCATGGCGCTGGTCCTGCGCCTGGGCCTGCTCGGCACGGTGGCCTGGATCGTCCAGCTGGTGCATCCGGTGTTCGAGGTGTTCGACCATGCGTTCTCGTGGAAGGACATGATCCTCATCGCCGGCGGCCTGTTCCTCTTGTGGAAGGCCACCACGGAGATCCGCCACTCGGTGGACCCGGCCCCCGAAGGCGACCTGTTCGTCGGCAAGCAGGTCGCCGCCATCGGCTTCAGCTCGGCGATCGTGCAGATCCTGCTGCTGGACCTGGTGTTCTCCATCGACAGCATCATCACCGCCGTGGGCATGACCGAGCACGTGCCGATCATGGTCATCGCCGTGATCGCCGCCGTCACCGTGATGCTGCTGGCCGCCGACCCGCTGGCGCGCTTCATCAACGACAACCCCACCGTGGTGATGCTGGCCCTGGGCTTCTTGATCATGATCGGCATGACGCTGATCGCCGAAGGCTTCGGTGCCCATGTGCCCAAGGGCTACATCTACGCCGCCATGGCCTTCTCCGCCGCCATCGAAGCGCTCAACATGCTGTCCCGCCGCGCCCGTCGCAAGGCACAGCCGCAGGCGTGACGCACCGCCCCTCTCCTGCGGGAGAGGGGCGATTTCCGTTGCCCAGGACAGCACCGTAGCCCGATAGGCACCGGGCCCGGTGGGAGCGAATTCATTCGCGATGCCTTTCGCGGATGAAACCGCCCCCATCCGCCCTGTTCGCTGCAAAAACCGCGAAACTGACCTGAACCCTTCATATAGATATGAGATCAACATCGTATCGATGCGCCAGGTGGCGATCGAAGCGCCATATCGTTACGAAGGAGTCGAACTTCGATGAATATTTCCCCTCAACTGGCCCTGTCCCAAGCCCGCGAACGGCTGCAGCACATGCGCAACGCCGCTGATGGACGCACCCTCGCCTACCGTTTCGGCGTGGCCCAGGGCTACATCAACGCCCTGCGCGACTTCGCCGGGCTGGATGCGGAAACCTGGCGTCACCTGCTGGACGAAGCCGAAGCCGTGCGCCACGAGACCGATGCCGCGCTGCACCCGCTGGTCCCCCAGGCCTTCATCCTCGCCCAGGCCGGCCCGGCCACCGAAGGCCAGCCCGCCCTGTCCTGAACGCCCCGCTCCAGCCTGCCCGGGCCCTTGCCGGCCCGGGTCAGCTGCGCGAGCGGTGCCACGCCTCCAGCTGCTCCGGTGACATCGGTCGGGCCACGTAGTAGCCCTGCACCTCGTCGCAGCCCCACCACTGCATCAGGCGGTACAGCTCCTCGGTCTCCACGCCCTCGGCCACCACGCGGTAGCCCAACTGCCGCGCGAGCTGGATCACCGCGCCCACCACCCGCTGGTCGCGCAGCTCGGTCTGCACGTTGCGCATGAAGGACTGGTCCAGCTTCACCGCGCTGGCCGGCAGGTCGCGCAGGTAGGACCAGTTGCTGTAGCCGGTGCCGAAGTCGTCGATGGCGAGCTCCATGCCCTCCGCGCGCAGGCGCAGCAGGTTGCGCCGCACCTCCTCGGGGTTCTTCATCAGCACGCTCTCGGTGAACTCCAGCTCCAGGCCCGCCGGGTCGATCCGATAGCTGCGCACCAGGGCGATGATGCGGTCGACGAAATCGGCATCGTCCATGTCGCTGGCCGAGACGTTGATCGACACCTTCCAGCCCCGGCCCTGCCGCTGCCATTGGCTGGCCTGCACGATGGCCCGCTCGGCCACCCACAGGCTCAGCGGGCGGATCAGCGCGGTGCGCTCGGCCAGGGGGATGAATTCCGCCGGGCTGATGCCCCCCAGTTGCGGGTGGCGCCAGCGCAGCAGCCCCTCGACCCCGACCAGGCGGCCACTGAGCAGGTCGACACGGGGCTGGTACTCCAGACGCAGCTGGTCCTCGGCGTGCACCGCCCTGGACAGCGACGACAGCAGCAGGAAGGCGCGCTGCTGGGCATGGTCCAGGCCCGCTTCGTAGTGGCGCCAGCGCACCCCGCTTTCGCGGGCGTTGTCGGCCGAGCTCACCAGCAGGCGCAGCCAGTCGCGATTGTCCATCTGCGGATCGAGATCGAGGATGCCGGCGCCGAAGCGGATCTGCAGCGGGATGCCCTCGCACTCGATGGGCGCCGAGAAGACGTCGGCGAGGCGGTGGGAGAGCCTCTCCACGGCCTCGCGCCGGGCGCCGTGGACGATGAAGCCAAAGCGCGTGGGGCTGATCTTGTAGAGCAGGTGCCCCTCCGGCAGCGCCTGCTGCAGACGGGTCTTGATCAGCAGCATCAACGCCGCCGAGAAGGGGTAGCCGAGCACCTTGACGATGTCGTTGAGGAAGGCCGGCGCGATCATGTCGGCCGCGACCACGGTGATGCGCTGGCCCGCGCACAGCGCCCCCTCCACGTCCTCCTCCAGGCGCAGGCGGTTGTACAGGCCGGTGGGCGGGTCGATGAAGGTGGCCTCGCGGATGTTGCGCAGGCGCAGCATCGCCAGTTCCGCGAGGGACTCCAGCATGGCGGCATCGCGCGCCGACAGCGGCGGGCGCGGCTCGCTGTCGATGATGCAGAAGCTGCCCAGGGCCAGGCGCTCCTCGGTGAGCAGCGGCACGCTGGCGTAGAAGCGGATGCCGGGCTCGCCGGTGACCAGCGGGTTGTCGCAAAAGCGCTCGTCCAGGCGCGCATCGGTGACCTGGAACAACTGCTCCGACATCACCGCCTGGGCGCAGAAGGCGTCACGCCGGGGCGTCTCGCTCACGGCCAGGCCCACCCTGGCGCAGAACCACTGGCGGTTGTCATCGATTATCGAGACCAGCGCGATGGGCACCTCGAAATATTCGGTGGCCATCTGCACCAGCTTCTCGAAGACCTCGTCCTGTCGATTTTCCAGCGGCCGCAGCGCGCGGACCCTGTTCTGGCGTTCGGTTTCATTGGGGGGGAGAGGGGTTACGTCCATATGTCCTCCCGGCGACTGGACCCTTGGCTCTGACAGCCCTCGACGACCTTTGATTCAAGCAGCCCGATCGCCGTGGCGCCGCCCCGGACGTCGAAATCGACGTCGCCTGGCCGCGCCCAACCCCCCGCGTATTCACAAGGCCATTCTCGGACTCGTCCGATGGGACAGGAACCTCCCCGGAGGCATCCTGAATCCGCTCCAGATATCGCTGCCAACCTGTCGCGGCGGGCCTGCCTGCAACAGGCAGCGATATCGGAGCGCCCATTTTGAACCCCTCTCAGAAAGGTACTTCGATGAGCATTTCCAAGCGCACCCTGCGCAAGCTGCCCCTGGCCCTCGCGGTCGGCCTCGCCACCCTGGCATCCCAGCAAGCCTTCTCCCATGGCTACATCGAGAGCCCGAAATCCCGCTCGCTGATGTGCAGCATGGGCGGCGGCAACCTCAACGCCAACTGCGGCTCCATCCAGTGGGAACCGCAAAGCGTGGAATACCGCCCCGACGCGCAGAACCACTTCGGCGGCAAATGGTGCGGCGGCACCTTCCGTGAATGCGGCCCGGCCGATGGCACCATCGCCGCCGGCGGCCACAACTCCTACAGCCCGCTGAACGAGCAGACCGCCACCCGCTGGCACAAGACCACCATCAAGCCCGGCCTGCAGGACTTCCGCTGGAAGTACACCGCCGGCCACGCCACCGCCTACTGGCAGTTCTACATCACCAAGAAGGACTGGAACCCCAACCAGCCGCTGACCCGCGCCTCCTTCGAAGCCGCCCCGCTGCTGCACGAGGACTTCGCCACCAGCGGTCATGCCAAGCCTGTCTCCCAGGGCTCCAGCACCCACCGCCTGAACATCCCCGCTGACCGCAGCGGCTACCACGTGATCCTCGCCACCTGGCGCATCGGCGACACCGACGCCACCTTCTACCAGGCGGTCGACGTCAACATCGACAACGATGGCGCCGGCAACGGCGGCACCACCCCGCCGGCACCGGAATGGAACCAGATCGGCGCCGTGCAGCCCGAGCCCCTCAGCGTCGGCGACACCGTGACCCTGCGCGCCTTCGCCAAGACCGGCCAGCTCAACAGCATTTCGCTGAAGATCGAGAACGCCAACCAGGCCCAGGCCAACAACTGGCCCTTCCTGCTGGCGCAGAAGGTCAACGCCGCCGACCTCGGCTACAAGCTGGGCGAGCTGAACACCACCGGCGACGTCGTGCCCAACTACGGCCGTAACGGCATCCACGTGAAGGCCGACAGCAAGGTCGTGCGCGTCGAAGTGCAGAAAGACCAGCCGAGCGTACCGGGCTCCCTGGGCCTGACCGGCCTGCAGGACAGCTACCAGATCAAGGATGGCAAGGCCGACCTGCACTTCAACGCCATCGCCCAGGGTGGCGAGTACCAGGTCAAGGCCACGGTGCTCAACGCCAAGGGTGAAACCGTCGCCCACCAGGAAGCCGCACCGGGCAACACCCCGCACTTCCACATCCCGCTGCTGAAGGCCGAAGCCGGCAAGCACGACCTGGTGGTCGTGGCCACGCCGAAGAAGGGCGAGCTGCTGCAGCAGACCCACAGCTTCAGCCTGATCGCCGAACCGGGTAACGGTGGCGAGAACCCGGGTGAAGGCGAAAACCCGGGCAACGCCAAGTACGACTTCGTCTTCCCGGACGGCATGGCCGGCTACAAGGCCGGCACCACCGTGCTGGCCAAGGACGGCAACGTCTACCAGTGCAAGCCCTTCCCCGCCAGCGGCTACTGCAAGCAGTGGACCCCGAGCTCGAACCAGTTCGAACCGGGCAAGGGTTCCCACTGGAACATGGCCTGGGACCGCAAGTAACCCGACCGGGGGCCGGGCCATCGCCCGAGCCCCCACCCCGATGAACCGGAACGCCCGACGGCCAGGAGCCGCCGGGCCGTTCCCGTCCCCGACGGAACCGCCGCCATGACGCTCATCCCCACCCTGCCGCGCGCGCTGCCGCCCCGGGCCCTGCACGGCCTGGCCGCGCTGCTGCTGTGCGCCTGGCTGGCCTGGCTGGGCCTGGGCAGCGGCGACTACCACCAGGCCCTGCGTGCCCAGGCCGACACACCGCCGACCCGGCCGCCACTGCCGACCGCCATGCAGGCGCCGAGCCTGGATGCCACCGCCATCGCCCTGATGTTCGGCGCCATGCCGCCGCAGCCGGACGCCCATGAGCAAGAAGACCCCGGCATGCTCCTGACCCTGCTCGCCAGCCTGCGTGCCGAGCACCCCGACGATTCCCGCGCGCTGATCGCCTCCCCCGGCGGCAGCGCCTTCCACCGCCCCGGCGAGCGCCTGCCCGGCGGCGCCCTGCTGCGCAGCGTCGAGGCCGACCACGTGCTCATCCTGCGCAATGGCCGCGAACAGCGCCTGGGCTTCGCCCGCCCCGCCGAAACCCTGCTGGTGCCCCTGGCCGCGCCAGCGCCCTCGCCCGAGACGACGCCATGAACCTCACCCGCACCACCCGCGCCCTGCTGATGCTCGGCACCCTGCTCTGCCCCCTCGCCGCATACGCCGCCAAGGACGAGCAGCGCCAGTGGACCCTCAACATGAAGGACGCCGACCTGCGCGACCTGGTCAGCGAAGTCGGTGCGATCACCGGCAAGACCATGGTCCTGGACCCGCGCATGAGCGGGAAGGTCACCGTGCAATCGGCTGCCGCCCTGGACCAGGCCGGCATCTACGCCCTGTTCCTCAGCGTCCTGCGCAGCCAGGGCTTCGCCGCACTGGAGCAGGGCGACCGCGTGCTCATCGTCCCGGTCGCCGACGCCAAGACCCGCGCCAGCGAACACGACGGCAGCGCCGGCGAGGCGGTGGTGACCCAGGTGCTGCCGCTGCGCAACGCCAGCGCCGCCGAAGTGGCCGCGGTGGTCCGCCCGCTGGTGGCCACCGACGCCTATGTCGCGCCCTCCACCACCGCCAACGCCCTGGTGGTGACCGACAGCGCCAGCAACGTCGAGCGCATCCGCCAGGTGGTCGCCGAGCTGGACGCCTCCGGCCAGCGCGCCTTCAGCACGCTGTCCCTGCGCCACGCCTGGGCCAGCGACCTGGCCGCCACCCTCAGCGAAAGCGTCGCCCAGGCCGGCTCCGGCGCGCCCTCGGCCAAGGCCGTGGCGGATGCCCGCAGCAACCGCCTGATCCTCATCGGCCCCGAGCCCGCCCGCGCCCAGATGGCACGCCTGGCGCGGACCCTGGACGTACCGGGCGACGCCAGCGACGGCACCCGCGTGCTGCGCCTGCACCACAGCGACGCCAAGCTCATGGCCGAGCTGCTCAGCGGCATCGGCAAGCGCCTCGAAGTCGGGCGCGGCGGCAAGGAAGGCCAGGCCGGCTCCATCCTCATCAGCGCCGACGAAAGCCAGAACGCCCTGGTACTGATGGCCGAGCCCGCCCAGCTGGCCATGCTCGACGGCATCATCGCCCAGCTCGATCGTCCACGCGCCCAGGTGCTGGTGGAAGCGGCGATCGTCGAAGTCAGCGGCGACATCAACCAGGCCCTGGGCGTGCAATGGGCCGGGCGTGGCGGCGACATCGCCGGCGCCGTGCAGTTCGGCGGCAGCGGCCTGGCCATCGGCTCGGTGATCGCCGGGGCCGAGGGCGGCAAGCGCCCGGCCCTGCCCGACGGCACCCTGATCGGCATCGGCAGCCGCGACTTCGGTGCCCTGATCAGCGCGCTCTCCAGCGACTCCAACAACAACCTGCTCTCCACCCCCAGCCTGCTGACCCTGGACAACGAGGCGGCGGAGATCCTCGTCGGCCAGAACGTGCCCTTCCAGACCGGCTCCTACACCACCGACAGCGCAGGCGCCTCCAACCCCTTCACCACGGTGGAACGCCGCGACATCGGCATCACCCTCAAGGTCACCCCGCACATCAACGAGGGCGACACCCTGCGCCTGAAGGTGGAGCAGGAGAGCTCCGAGCTGGCCGCCGCGCCGGCGGGCATCGCCACCAGCGACGTGATCACCAACAAGCGCTCGGTGAAGAGCACCATCCTCGCCGACGACGGGCAGATCATCGTCATCGGCGGCCTGATCAAGGACAACGCCAGGGTCCAGGTCAGCAAGGTGCCGCTGCTGGGCGACATCCCGCTGCTGGGTGCGCTGTTCCGCTCCTCCAAGGAAGTGGTGGAGAAGACCAACCTGATGGTCTTCCTGCGCCCCACCCTGCTGCGCAACAGCGCCTCCGCCGAAGACCTGGGCCAGCGCCGCTACGACGGCCTGCGCCGGCTGCGCGCCAACGATCCGGCCGCCAACCGGCTGCTGCTGCCAAGCGAGCCGCGCCAACTGTTCGAGATCGACGCCGAACCCGCACTCGACCTGCGCCGGGGCACCGACCGATGAGCAGCGCGCGCCTGCCCTTCGCCTATGCCCGTCGCCACGGCGTGCTGCTGGATGCCGGGCAACTGCTGTGCCGCGTCGACACGGCGCTGGCGATCGTCACCGAGGTGCGCCGCCAGCACGGCGAGCCCAGCCATTGCCAGGTGCTGGACGCCGAGGCCTTCGCCGAGCGCCTGGCGCTCTGCTACCAGGATGGCCAGGGCGATGCCCAGCAGGTGGCCGAGGGCCTCGACGAGCAGATGGCCGGGCACGACGACCTGGCCAGCCTCGCCGAGCAGCTGCCGCAGACCACCGACCTGATGGAGCAGGAGGACGACGCACCGATCATCCGCCTGATCAACGCCATCCTCGGCGAAGCGGTGAAGGCCCGCGCCTCGGACGTGCACCTGGAGACCTTCGAGCGGCACCTCTCGGTGCGCATGCGGGTGGACGGCCTGCTGCGCGAGATCCTCCGGCCGCGTCGCGAACTGGCGGGCCTGCTGGTGTCGCGGATCAAGGTCATGGCGCGCCTGGACATCGCCGAGAAGCGCATCCCCCAGGACGGCCGCATCGCCCTGCGCATCGCCGGCCACGAGGTCGACGTGCGCGTCTCCACCCTGCCCTCCGCCCACGGCGAGCGCGTGGTGATGCGCCTGCTGGACAAGCAGGCCGGGCGCCTCGACCTCGCCCGCCTGGGCATGGACGACGGCACCCGCGCCCGCCTGGAAGGCGCCCTGGCCCGGCCCCACGGCATCCTCCTGGTCACCGGCCCCACCGGCTCGGGCAAGACCACCACGCTCTACGCCGGGCTCGCCAGCCTCGACAGCGCCAGCCGCAACGTCCTGACCATCGAGGACCCGGTGGAATACCACCTGCCCGGCATCGGCCAGACCCAGGTCAACACCAAGGTCGACATGACCTTCGCCCGCGGCCTGCGCGCCATCCTGCGCCAGGACCCGGACGTGGTGATGGTCGGCGAGATCCGCGACCGCGAGACCGCCGAGATCGCCGTGCAGGCCTCCCTCACCGGCCACCTGGTGCTCTCCACCCTGCACACCAACAGCGCCGTGGGCGCGGTCACGCGCCTGGTGGACATGGGCGTCGAACCCTTCCTGCTGTGCACCTCGCTGGTCGGCGTGCTGGCCCAGCGCCTGGTGCGCGCGCTCTGCCCGCACTGCAAGGCGCAGCACCCGGCCGACGCCGCCGCCTGCACCCACCTGGGGCTGGACCCGGCCACGCCGCCCCCGCTGTGGCATGCGGTGGGCTGCCCCGCCTGCCAGCACAGCGGCTATCGCGGCCGCCAGGGGCTCTACGAACTGGTGCTGCTGGACGAGGCGCTGCGCCAGCTGATCCACCAGGGTGCAGGCGAAGCCGAGCTGACCCGCCACGCCCGCCGCCATGGCCCGAGCCTGTTCATGGACGGCCGCGACAAGGTGCTGGCCGGTGTCACCAGCCTCGACGAGCTGCTGCGCGTGACCCGGGAGGACTGAGCATGGCCGCCTACGAATACCTCGCCATGGACGCCAGCGGCGCCCGCCAGCGCGGCGTGCAGGAAGCCGACAGCGAACGCCAGGCCCGCCAGCTGCTGCGCGACCGCCAGCTGGTGCCCCTGCGCCTGCGCGCCGCCAAGGGCGGCCGCGAGCCGGGTGCGCGGACGTCCGGCCGAGGCCTCAACGCTACCGCACTGGCCCTGCTCACCCGCCAGCTGGCGACCCTGGTGCAAGCCGCCCTGCCCCTGGAAGAGGTACTGGCCGCCGTCGCCGCGCAATCGGAGAAACGCAGCCAGCAGGCCATGGTCCTGGCCATCCGCGCACGGGTGCTGGAGGGCCACGGGCTGGCCCGCGCCATGGCCGACTTCCCCCGCGCCTTCCCGCCGCTGTACCGCGCCACCGTCGCCGCCGGCGAGCGTGCCGGGCACCTGGGCCAGGTTCTGCTGCAGCTGGCCGACTACACCGAGTCGCGCCAGGCCGCGCGCCAGCAGGTGCAACTGGCGCTGCTCTACCCGAGCATCCTGCTGCTGGCGGCCTTCGGCATCGTCGGCTTCCTGCTCGGTTTCGTGGTGCCGGACGTGGTCAAGGTGTTCATCGACAGCGGCCAGGAACTGCCCGTCCTGACCCGTGGCCTGATCGCCACCAGCGAGGCGCTGCAGCGCCATGGCCTGGCGGGCCTGATCGTCATCGCCGCCCTCGCCTTCGGCCTGCGCCTGGCCCTGCGCCTGCCGGGCGCGCGGCTCACCTGGCACCGCCTGCAACTGCGCCTGCCGCTGTTCGGCCGCCTGCTGCGGGCCAGCGACTGCACGCGCTTCACCAGCACCCTGGCGATCCTCGGGCGCAGCGGGGTGCCACTGGTGGATGCCCTTGAGATCGCCGCGGAGGTGGTGGCCAACGGGCAGATTCGGACCGGTCTGAAAGACGTCGCCCGCGCCGTGCGCGAAGGTGGCGCCCTGACCCGGGCCCTGGAACGCAGTGCGCTGTTCCCGCCGATGATGCTCTACATGATCGCCAGCGGCGAACGCTCCGGCGAGCTGGACGCCATGCTCGACCGCGCCGCGCGCCAGCAGGAGACCCAGCTCGCCAACCGCATCGCCATGCTCGTCGGCCTGTTCGAGCCGGCGATGCTGGTGTTCATGGGCGCCAGCGTCCTGGTGATCGTGCTGGCGATCCTCATGCCCATCCTCAGCCTCAACCAACTCATCGCCTGAACGGCAGGACCCCCCATGCACAACCGACGCAGAGAACAGGGCTTCACCCTCATCGAGATCATGGTCGTGGTCGTCATCCTCGGCGTGCTCGCCGCCCTCGTGGTGCCGCAGATCATGAGCCGCCCGGACCAGGCCAAGGTCACCGCCGCCCGCGCCGACATCAACGCCATCGCCATGGCACTGGACATCTACAAGCTCGACAACCACGGCTACCCCAGCACCCAGCAAGGGCTCGACGCCCTGGTCACCCGGCCCGCCGGCAGCCCGCCCGCGCGCAACTGGAACCCCGACGGCTACCTCAAGCGCCTGCCCGTCGACCCCTGGGGCAACCCCTATCAGTTCATCGTCCCCGGCAGCCGCGGCGCCTACGACCTGTTCTCCTTCGGCGCCGACGGCCGTGCCGGCGGCGAGGGCCTCAACGCCGACATCGGCAACTGGGATCGCTGAGATGCCGCAGCATGTGAAAACGCTTCCCGTAGGATGGGTAGAGCCCCGCGAAACCCATCACCTCGGCAGCATGGGTTTCGCTCCGCTCTACCCATCCTACGAAGCGGGCTGCCGCACCGAGGGAGCCAAGGCAACGCCATCGCCAGCACATCGCACCGGGCATTCGCCGCTTCGTATGGGGCCGGGAAACCCATCACCTCGGCCGCATGGGTTTCGCTCCGCTCTACCCATCCTACGAATAGGGGTGACTCCCTCGCGGCCCTGTGGGAGCGAATTCATTCGCGATGGAGCCCACCCATGAACCGCGCGCGGGGCTTCACCCTGCTGGAGATCCTCGTGGTCATCCTTTTGGTGGGGCTGGTGGCGGGGCTCGCCGGCCTGGCCCAGGGCGACAACGGCGGCCAGGAGGCGCGGCGCGAAGCCGAGCGGCTGGGTGCGCTGATCGCCCTGCTGCGCGAGGACGCGGTGCTCGGCCAGAGCCAGTTCGGCCTGCGCATCGAGGCCGATGGCTACAGCGTGCAACGCCTGGAGGCCGACGGCCGCTGGCGGCCCGCGCCCGGCTACCGCCCGCAGCGACTGGCGCCGTCACTGCGCCTGCAGCTGCAGCGTGACGAGCACGCCCCGGTGGCCACGGCCGGCGGCCCGCAGTTGCTGGTGCTCTCCAGCGACGAGATCTCCCCCTTCACCCTGCACCTGGAGCTGCGCGGCAAGCCGCAGCTGACGCTGGCCAGCGACGGCCTGGAGGAGGTGCGCATTGAGGCGCACTGACGGCTTCACCCTGCTGGAGGTGATGGTGGCCCTGGCCATCTTCGCCACCCTGTCCGTAGCCCTATACAGCGCCGCCGGGCATATCGCCGGCAACAGCGCCGGGCTCACCGAGCGCAGCCTGGCCCAGTGGCTGGCGGACAACCGCCTCAACGAACTGCGCGCCGGCATGCGCGCGCCCGAACCCGGCCTGCGCCAGGAACGCATCGCCTTCGCCGGGCGCCAGTGGCTGCTGTTCAGCGAGGTCGGCCAGGCCACCCGCGCCGGGCTGCGCCGGGTCACCCTGGAAGTGGCCGAGCCGGGTACGCCGCCCAGGGTCCGCGCCCGCCTCAGCGGCCTGATCGAGGCGACGCCATGACGCAGCGCGGCTTCACCCTGCTCGAAGTGCTCATCGCCATGGCCCTGTTCAGCCTGCTCGGCCTGGCCAGCTACCAGTTGCTGGAACGCGTGCTGCACAGCGAGCGGCGCATCCAGCAGCACGAGCGTGAACTGCGCCAGCTGCAACGGGCGCTGGATGTGCTGCAACGCGACCTGTGGCAGGCCATGCCGCACCCGCTCGCCGACGACCCCAGCCGGCGCCAGGCGCTGATCGGCCATGGCCAGGAGCTGCGCCTGGTGCGCGGCGGCTGGGCCAACCCGTTGCAGGAGCGCCGCAGCGAGGTGCTGCAAGCCGCCCACCGCTGGGACCAGGGTCGCTGGCTGCGCGAATACCAGGATCTGGACGGCAGCACCGTGCGCAGCCAGCGCCTGCTGGACGGCGTCACCCTGACCCGCCTGCGCTACATCGACGCCAGTGGCCAGGCGCGGGACGCCTGGCCTGCCGCCGACGGGGCCCTGGCCCTGCCGCGTGCGCTGGAGATCGAGCTGGACGCCCCCGGCTTCCCGGACATCCGAAGGGTCATCCCGCTGCCCGGCAGCCCGGGGCAACGGCATGAGTGAGCACGCCCGGCAACAGGGCGTGGCGCTGATCAGCGTGCTGCTGATCACCGCCCTGGTGACCCTGATCATCAGCGACATGCTCGCCCGCCAACGCCTGAGCCTGGCCAGCAGCGCCAACCAGCTGCATCAGCAGCAGCTCTGGCAACTGGCCCTGAGCGGCGAGGCCCTGGCACGCCAGCACCTGCACGACGAGCTCGGCAAGCGCGAGGAGCCGCTGCGCGTGCACCTGGGCCAGGGCTGGGCCCGCGACCAGGCGCTCGAACTCGACGGCGGGCTCGTGCGCATCCGCGTGGAAGACCTCGCCGGGCGCTTCGACCTCGACACCCTGCGCAGCAACAACGGCCCGGCCCGCGCCCGCTACCAGCGCCTGCTGAACCTGCTCGACCTGCCGCCCCACGACCCGGCGCGGCTGCCCTCGCGCCCGGGCCACGACGGCAAGCCCCAGCCCCTGGCCGACAGCAGCGAACTGCTGCGCCTGGAGCCCCTGGGCGGCGCCGACCTGCAACGCCTGCACCCCTTCGTCGCCACCCTGGGCGGCAGCGTCCTCAACCTCAACACCGCCAGCGCCGAGCAACTGGCCGCCCTCGAAGGCCTCGACCCGGGCATCGCCCGCACCCTGGTGCAGGGCCGGCCCGCCCAGGGCTACGCGAGCGTGCAGGCCTTCGTCGAGCTGCCGCTGCTGCAGGGCCGCGAGTTGAACAGCCGTGGCCTGGGCGTGGACAGCCGCCACTTCCGCGTGCACCTCGCCGCCGAACTGGGCGAACGACGCCTGTACCTGGCCAGTGACCTGCGCCTGGAGGCGGACGGCACCCTCGCCGTGCTGCGCCGGCAGCTGCTGGCCCCCACCCAACTTTGAAGGATCGAACCCGTGCACGCCTGGCTCCACCTCGCTTCCCCCGCTGACCCCGACACGGCCACCTGGTGGCTGGAGAACGGCGAGCCCGAACAGGGCGACCTGCACCAGGCCGCTGCGGGTCTCGCCGGCCGGCGCCTGACCCTGCTGCTGCCGGCCGAGGCGGCCAGCCTGCATCGGGTGCAGGTGCCGGCACGCAGTGGCCGCTGGCTGCGCCAGGCGCTCGACTCCGCGCTGGAAGAGGTCCTGCTGGAGGATCTCGCCGCCCTGCACCTGGCACGCGGCGCCTTGGTCGACCGCCAGTGCCGGGTGATAGCCGTCGACCGGCAATGGCTGCGCGAGCTGCTGGCCCGCCTGGCCGAGGCCGGGCTGGTGCCGGCACGCATCCATGTCGACGCCGACTGCCTGCCGCCGGACGAGCCCTGCGCCCTGCCCTGCGCCGGTCGCTGGCTGCTCGGCGGCGACCCCACCCTGTTCGGTGCGCTGCAGGAGGCCAGGCTGCGGGAACTCGCCGCGCTGCTGCCCGACGGTCTGCGGCGCCTGGAGCAGGCGCCCTGGCCGCTGCTGGCGGACGGTTCGCGCCGGGCCATCGACCTGCGCCAGGGCGAGTTCGCCAAGCGGGGCGGCCAGCGTCCCAGCTGGGCGCTGGCGGCGGGGCTGCTGGTGGTCGCCTGCGTCGCGCAAGGGCTCCAGGACCGCCTGCACCGCCACTGGCTGGAACGCGACACCGCGCAGCTCAACCAGGCCAACCAGGCCGAATGGCAGCAGCGTTTCCCCGGCGAGCCGCTGGTCGATCTCGGCCGCCAGTTGCAGGCCCGCCAGGCCGGTTCCGGCCGCCCCACCACCGGCGTGGGGCAGGAGCTGCACGCACTGGCTGCCACCTGGAGCGCCAGCGGCGGCAGCCTGGCCCAGGTGCGCCAGCTCGACTACCAGTCCGATGAGGGCTGGACGCTGCGGGTGGAGGCCGGCTCCTTCGCCGATATCGAACGCCTGCGCGAAGGGCTGCTCGCCCAGGGACTGAACGTCCAGGCCGACTCCAGCACGCGCAGCGGCGAAGGCGTCAGCACCCGCCTGCGGATCACCCGATGAAACCGGCCCGCCATGACAGGAGCCCCGCCATGAACCCCTTCCTCGCCCTGCAATCACGCTGGCGCCAGCTGCCCGCCCGCGAGCGCCGCGCGCTGCTCCTGCTCGTCCTGTTCCTCGGCCCGGTGCTGCTCTGGAGCGCGCTGCTGCAGCCCCAGCGCGAAGCGCTGCGCCTGGCCGAGGAGGACTACCAGCGGGCGCTGGGCCAGCAGGTGGGACTGGCCACGCTGCCACAGGCCACGCCCCGGCCGACGCTGGCCAGCGACGCCCTGCCCGGCCTGCTGACGCGTACCAGCGGCGAGTCGCGGCTGGCCATCGAGCGCATGGATCACGAAGGCGGCGGGCGGATCGACCTGGGCCTGGAGGGCGCCCTCGACGACCTGCTCACCTGGCTGCAGGCGCTGGAGCAAGCGGGTGCCGAGGTGAACAGCCTGGGGCTGGAAGTCAGCCCCGAAGGCCGCGCCCGCGTGCGCCTGCTGGTGGGGCCTTCCGCCTGAAGCGGGCGCTCAGTCCAGCGTGCCGGTCCAGAGCTCCGGCGTTCGGGCACTCCAGGGCAGGGCCCGCTCCAGTTGCCCGGCCAGGCGCAGCAGCATTCCCTCCTGCCCCCAATCGGCGCTGAGCTGGATGCCGATGGGCAGGCCGCTGGCGGCGTCATGTGCCAGGGGCATGGACATCGACGGGCCGCCGCTGACATTGGCCAGGGCGGTGAAAGGCGACTGCTGGAAGACCCGGTGCATCCAGCCACGGCCGTCGAGGTTCTCCTGCCCACGGTTGTACTCGCCGATGAGCGGTGGCTGCTCGGCCAGGGTCGGGCTCAGCAGCAGGTCGTAGCGGGTGAAGAAGCCCCCCATGTGGCGCGCCACGGTGTTGCGCCAGTGCATGGCGCCCAGCAGGTCGATGGCGCTGAGGCCGCGCCCCAGCTCGTACAGGGCGAGGCTCGCCGGCTCCAGGGTGCTGCCGTCGATGGGCCGGCCGGTCTGGGCCGCCAGGGCGTCGATCCAGTCAGCAGTGTTGGCGGCCCAGAAACGCGCGTTGAGCTCGACGAAGGTGTCCCAGTCCAGGCCGATATCCGGCTGCACCGCTTCCACCGCATGGCCCATCTCCTGTAGCTGGCGGGCGACGCCTTCCACCGCCGAGACCATGGACGCCGCGCTGCGCGCGCCGTTCAGCGGGTGCACCAGCAGGCCGATGCGCAGTCGTCCCGGTTCGCGCGCGACCTCCGCGAGGAAGCTGCGCTCGGGCGCGGCGATGCGGTACGGGTCGCCCGGTGCGTGGCCCTGGATGGCGTCCAGCAACGCCGCGCTGTCACGCACGGTACGGCTGAGCACGCCCTGCATGGCCAGCCCGCTCCACACCTCGTCGAGGCCCGGCCCCATGGAGACCCGGCCACGGCTGGGCTTGAGGCCGAACAGGCCGGTCACCGCCGCCGGCACGCGGATCGAGCCGCCGCCGTCGGTGGCGTGGGCCACCGGCACCAGGCCGGCCGCCACCGCCGCGGCCGCTCCGCCGCTGGAGCCGCCGGCGCCGTATCGCGGGTTCCAGGGGTTGCGCGTGGGGCCGGTTGCGAGGGATTCGGTGGCGGTGCTGGCGGCCAGCTCCGGCACGGTGGTACGGCCCAGGGTCAGCAGCCCGGCCTCACGGAAGCGCCGCATCAGCTGCGAATCACCCGGGGCGACCAGGCCCTGGGCCAGGCGGCTGCCCAGCTCGTTGCGGCGCCCGGCCATGGCCACGCCCACGTCCTTGATCAGGAACGGCACGCCACGCAGCGGCCCGGTAGGTGGCAGCGGCTCGTCGTCCCAGTGCTCGACCAGGGCGTTGAGCGAGGGGTTCAGCGCCTCGAAGGCCTTCAGCGCGACGGCGCGCACCGCCTCCGGCGTCACTTCGCGCGAGGCGATCAGGGCGGCCAGGCCGAGGGCATCCAGGGCAGCGTATTCAGCGGCTTTCATGCAATTCTCCAGGTTCACCTGCCCGATAAAGCAGGTATGATCGATACCATTCAGTATCGAACGATACTGATGGGTATACCATGATACTCATCGGTATCGTCGTCAAGCGGAGAACGCCATGCGACCCGAACGCGTCATGCGCCTGCCCCCTCGCGAACGCATCATCGATGCCGCGCAGGAGCTGTTTTTCAACGAAGGGATAACCCGCGTCACGGTGGACGCCATCGCCGCCAAGGCCGAGTCCACCAAGATGACCGTCTACCGGCATTTCGAGTCCAAGGACGCCCTGGTGCTGGAGTGGATCCGCCTGCACATCGAGCAGTACCGCGACATCTTCGAGCGCCTGGCGCAGGCGCACCCCGGCGACGCCCGGGCGCAGCTGCTAGGCTTCGCCCGATTCATCGCCGACGACCTGTCGACCTCCTCCTACCGAGGCTGCTCGTTCACCAACGTGATCGCCGAGATCCCCGACGACCAGCACCCTGCGCGTGTGCTGATCGAGGCGCACAAGCAGGCGCAGTTCCGCCGTCTCGCCACGCTCTGCGAAGAGGCCGGCCTGGCCGATGCGCAGGAGGTCGCCGAGGAGCTGACCTACCTGATGGAGGGCGCGCAGATCGTCTCGCAGAACAAGGGCATCGAGCACGTCGGCGAGAAGCTCCTGCGCATGGTGAGGAAGAAGATCGGCGCATAACGCGGTCCAACACGGCAACCCCAGGCCCAGGAGCCACCCGATGACCGAAGCGGCCCCCACCACCATCAGCGTCACGCGGCGCTTCCGCCAGAGCGCCGAGCAGGTGTTCGACGCCTGGCTCGACCCGGCGATCGCCTCGCGCTTCCTGTTCGCCACGGCGGATGGCGAGATGCGCGTGGTGGACATCGACGCCCGGGTCGACGGCAGCTACTGCATCATCGAGCGACGCGGCGAGGAGGATGCCGAGCACCTGGGCGAGTACCTGGAGATCGAGCGGCCGACGCGCCTGGTGTTCACCTTCGGCATCGACCGCAACGACCCTTCACGCGACCGCATCAGCCTCGCCTTCACCCCGCTGGCCGACGGCTGCGAACTGCTGCTGGAACACGCGATGCGCCCGGCCTGGGCCCACTACGCCTCCGCCACCCGCGACGGCTGGAACATGATCCTCGGCCACCTGGCCCGCGCCCTCGACACCCCCTGACGCGGCACCACCTCAGCCGGGGTAGAGCACCTCCTCGGCCTCGGTGGGCAGCGGCACCTCCCACTTGAACAGCATCCGCGCGATGTCCTGGTTGCGCAGGCTGCTGTCGCGCCGGGTATTGCGCCGGCGGATCTCCGCTTCGCTGGCCTCCAGGTACACCAGCTGCACGCGGGCGTCGTAGGCGTAGAGCAGGTCGAGGGTCTTCTTGCGCATCTGCGCCGACAGGTGCGTGGCGTTCCACACGAAGGGCCGGCGCTCGCGCAGCAGGGCCTTGGCCTGGTCGATGGCGAAGTGCGCGGCGGCGCCCTCGTTCTGCCCGTGACGCAGGCCCAGGGCCTCGCGCGCATCGTCGTAGGAGATCACCGGCAGGTCCGGCTTGTGTTTCGCCTGCCAGGAGTTCTTGCCGCTGGCCGGCAGCCCGGACAGGACGATCACCTCGGAGCCCTCGACCTCGCGGTGCAGGGGGTAGTCCGGCAGCACCCGCGCGCCACGGAAGTAGCGCACCCGCGTGTAGTCGTCGACGAAGGCCCTGGGCCCGCGCAGGCAGCCCTCCTCCTCGGCCAGTTGCTCGACCAGTTCGATATCGTCGAGCAGCGCCTGCTTGCCGTGGAAGTGACGGCCCTGCATGTCGGCCCGCGCCACGGCGCAGAGCATCCACACCGGCAGCTCCCAGGACAGCTTGTGCAGGATGAACTCCGCCGAGCGCCCGCTCTTGTCTCCCGCCAGGGCGAAGAACGGCAGCTGGTGCACGGCGATGATCCGGCAGATGCGCTCGCGCAGGGCGAAGGGCACGCCGGCGCGCCACAGCAGGATGCGCACGTCGATGGCGCCACGCCGGGAATGGCCGGGCTGGCCGATCTTGCCGGTGACCTCGTCGATCACCGTGGTCGCCGGCTTGGCGATGTCGTGCAGCAAGGCGGCGAGGAACAGCACGAAGCGTTCGTCGTCGTCCGCCGTGGCGTAGGCGCCCTGCCCCAGCAGCGCCTCGACCACCATTTGCGTGTGGGTCCAGACATCGCCTTCGGCGTGGTAGACCGGGTCTTGCGGGGTGCTGGCCAGCTCGCCCAGCGCCGGGATCAGCGCCAGGCAGGCGGCGAAGTCCGCTGCACCGCCGGGGGCGGGCACCAGGGCCCGCAGGTGTTCCATGTTCATGAATATCGTCCTTGTGCAGCGGCCAGGTCGGCCCAGGTCACCACCGGCTCGGGGGCATAGAGATCGACGCCCGGTGCCAGCAAGTTGGGGATGAACGGCTGCTGTGAATGGTGGATGCCGGAGTCGAGGATGGCCTGGACGAAGTCCGGGCGTACCCACTTGACCCGGCCAAGGGTGTGTTCGGGGCTTTCGATCTTCAGGTACAGCCCTTCCATCAGCTCGGAGCTGTCGCCGTTGGCCCAGGCGCGGGCCAGGTCCAGCCCCTCGCGCCGCACGGTGTGTTCAAAGGCCTCGCGCCAGCCGGCGGAGCGCGCCAGGGACGGCCGCACCAGCTTGAGCAGGTCCGCCAGCCGGGGCGGCGGTGCGCCTTCGTGGAGCAGCGGCACGGACAGCACCGGGCTGCCGGCCAGCAGCGCGCGCCGCGCCCGGGTGGAAAGGAAGGCCCGTTGCTGGCGGTCCCAGATGTCGAACTCGAGGAACAGGTGCGGCAGGCGGTCGTAGAACACCGAATGCAGCTTGCTGCACACCTCGCCGAACAGCACGTAGCGGTCCTCCAGCCGCTCCAGCAGCACATGCTCGTGGGCCCGGGCCCACTGCTTGAACTGGCTGAACTGGCGCTCGCGGCCACCACCGATCAGGTAGTGCCCACGGGACTGCAGCAGCAGCTCGCCACCGGCGGAAAAACTGATGGCGGCATTGGCGCCATCGAGCTTCTCCTCCACCACCAGGTGGCAGCCGGCGAGCTCGCGGTAGGCCAGTTGGTCGGCGTCGCTGTCACCGACCTGCAGGCGTGAGGATTCGAGGTGCGGGGTCCGCGGGTATTTGAACAGCTCGAGATTTTGCGCAGGGGCGCAGGAATGATCCGTCATGGTCTTCTCCTGTGAAAAAGGGAAAACCGACGACGCGTTTCAGCGGGAAATCAGTGGAAGCCACCCAGGGGCGGCCAGCAACAGGGCTCGGTGAACCGTCGTCGGTATCAGGCGTGTTGGCTGGCGCGGGGCATTGGCTTCACCACTTGGATGGAGGGGTGGATCGGAAAGGCGCGCATTGAAAACCCGCAGCACACGCGCTGTCAACACGGTCGTGTGAAGTGCGTCGCAGAGCGCTTGCCCGACATGGCGCCAGCTGGCAATCTGCCGCCACTCCACTTCCCAGGAAATGTCCATGGACCGGATCGAGGCCGCCCTCACCACCCTCAAGTCCCTGCTGCTCACCGACGAGACCGTCATCCAGAGTTCGCACCAGCTGCGCCTGAAGGCGCTGAAGCACCGGCGGGAGATCGTGGTCGCCACCAACATGCGCCTGATCGTATTCATCCGCCGCGTGTTCGGCGGCTACCGCATGCACGACATCCGCTGGCAGGACCTGCAGGACGCCGCCATCGACGAGAACCTGCTGCCGGGCCTGTTCGGCGCCGTGCTGAGCCTGCGCCTGTACAACGGCACCCTGGTGCGCATCGACGGCCTGGAGCCGGTGAGCGCCCGCGCCCTGTACGTGTACTGCCAGCGGCAGGAACAGGAGTGGCGCGAAAAGAACCGCGTCCGCGGCATGGAAGAGCGCTCGGGGTTCGGCTTTGCCAGCATGCCGGGTACCACCGGCGTTGCCGGAACCGCCGGAACGGCGGGCGCCCCCATGCCCAACATCCCCATGCCGGGAACCCCGGCCTTCGACGCGCTCTTTTCCGCCGCCTTCTCCGGTGCGACGCCTGGCACGGTCAGCCACACGACCGTCGGCTCACCGCGCACCACCAGCAGCACCACCGTCGAAAGCACCGTGGATGAAGGCGACTCCTTCTCCTTCCAGGGCAAGGGGGATTTCGGCGCCCTGGCCGGCATGGCCAAGCTGATGAACCCGGCGACCGCGTCCGCCAGCGCCGAGAAGCTGGCCAAGGGCATGGCCGAGGCGAAGAAGCAGTTCGACGCGGGCACGCTGTCCGCCGCCGAGTACGAGAGCGCGAAAGCCAAGGTCCTCAGCAGCCTGTGACCGCCCGCCCCGCCACCGGCGCGCCCTGCGCCGGTCGGCAAACAACCTGAACTCCCCGCCAGACAGCGCGCTCTCTTGATCAATGGCCAGGCCCACGGCCTGCAAGAACAAGATCAAGGGAGCCTGCGATGAACTCGACCACCCTGCCCGCCGATGCCGCCCGGGAACGCGCGACCACGGGCGACGACCCGCACTGCTACGAGACCGACCTGCCGGCGCGCCTGGACCGCCTGCCCTGGGGCCGCTTCCATACGCTGCTGGTGATGGCCCTGGGCATCACCTGGCTGCTGGACGGGCTGGAGGTGACCCTGGCGGGCTCGGTGGCCGGCGCGCTGAAGGACAGCCCCGTGCTGCACCTGACCAACGCCGAGGTGGGCCTGGCCGGCGGCATGTACATCGCCGGGGCTGTGCTGGGTGCACTGTTCTTCGGCTGGCTCACCGACCGCATCGGCCGGCGCAAGATGTTCTTCCTCACCCTGGCCGTGTACATCAGCGCCACCGCCGCCACCGCCTTCGCCTGGAACATGTGGAGCTTCATGCTGTTCCGCTTCCTCACCGGCGCCGGCATCGGCGGCGAGTATTCGGCCATCAACTCGACCATCCAGGAGTTCACCCCGGCGCGCTTCCGTGGCTGGGTGGACCTGGGCATCAACGGCACCTTCTGGGTCGGCGCGGCCCTGGGCGCGGTGGGTTCGGTGATCCTGCTGGACCCGGACATCCTCGGTGGCGACATGGGCTGGCGCCTGTGCTTCGGCATCGGCGCTGCGCTGGGCCTGGTGATCCTGCTGATGCGCCTGTGGCTGCCGGAAAGCCCGCGCTGGCTGATGATCCACAACCGGCCCAAGGAGGCCCTGGCGATCATCGACGACATCGAGGCGCGCTTCCGCCGCGAGGGCCATGAGCTCTCCAGCGTCGACCACCTGCCGAAGATGCGCCTGCGCGGCCGCGACCACACGCCGCTGAGCGAGGTGTTCCACACCCTGTTCAACGTGCACCGGCGCCGCGCCATCGTCGGCCTGAGCCTGCTCACCAGCCAGGCGTTCTTCTACAATGCCATCTTCTTCACCTATGCCCTGGTGCTGACCGACTTCTACGACGTGCCCGGCGAGAACGTGGGCTGGTACATCCTGCCCTTCGCCCTCGGCAACTTCTGCGGGCCGCTGCTGCTCGGCCGGCTGTTCGACCATGTGGGGCGGCGGGTGATGATCAGCGGCACCTACATCATTTCCGGCGTGCTGCTGACGCTCAGCGGCTACCTGTTCCAGCAGGAGATGCTCGACGCCACCCAGCAGACCATCGCCTGGATGGTGATCTTCTTCTTCGCCTCGGCGGCGGCAAGCTCCGCCTACCTGACGGTGGCGGAGACCTTCCCGCTGGAGATCCGCGCCCTGGCCATCGCCGTGTTCTACGCCTTCGGCACGGGCCTGGGCGGCATCATCGGCCCGCTGCTGTTCGGCCAGCTGATCGAGAGCGCGGAGCGCAGCAACGTGTTCATCGGCTACCTGATAGGCGCCGCGCTGATGATCGGCGCCGGCCTGGTGCAGGCCTTCTGGGGCGTGGCGGCGGAACGCCAGCCGCTGGAAAGCGTGGCGGCGCCGCTGTCGCAGGTGGACGCCGAGCCGCGCATGGCCTGATCAGCGCTCCAGGCCGAGGCGCTGGTGCCACTGGGCGATGGATTCCTCGGGGTAACGGTCGAAGCACCGGTCCTTGGCGCCGGCCTCCACCTGCACCCAGTCGGCCTTCGAGCCGAGCATCAGGTGGGTGTGCTCCGGAGGCACCGGCAGGGGCGTGTCGATGGCCGAGGCGAAGGGGTGGATCAGCTCCGGCCACTCCGGGCTGAACAGCCACAGCCCGCTGCCGCACAACGAGCAGAAATGCCGCTCGGCGGTGCTGGCGTGGGCACGGCTGTCCCCCTCCTCCTTGAGCCGCGCGTGGTAGACGCCGATGTGCTTGCGCCCGGTGACCTTGAGGCTCTTCGCGTCAGCGGACAGGTTGATGGCATAACCGCCCCCGCCCTGGGTCTTGCGGCAGATGGAGCAGTAGCAGCGCTGGTAGGGATAGGGATGGGCGCTGTCCAGGCTGAAGGCCACGGCTTGGCAGTGGCAGGAACCTTCCAGGTGCATGACGACCTCCCGGGTCGAATGGATTGCAGGGCATCTGGACAGGAGGATCGCCGGGTTTGCACGGGGTCGTTCGTCGGGTTAGCCGTAGGGCGGATGAAACCCGCGTGCGTCCAGGCACCCTCTCCGACCGTAAAAGCGAATTCATTCGCGAAATGGGTGGAGCGCAGCGAGGCCCAGCCTCATCGCCCGGACGAGCCGCCATTGGTGGATGAAAAGAGCGCCATCCACCCTACGCACCGGTTGGCGCCGTGGCCCGGGATTGGGAACATGTGTAGGGTGGACCACGCCTCACCGGTCCACCTTGCGTGCCTCCCGGCAACACCGATTGGTGGATGAAAAGAACGTCCCAGGCACCGCATCGTAGGGCGGGTGAAACCCGCGTGTGCCGGGGTGTCGGGTTGCACCCGACCTACAACAGCCAGATTGCCAGCAACACGACGAGTACGCAGACCAGCAGCCCGACGGCAGAGACCCAGGCGGATTCGGGCATGTCATCCAGGAAGCGCCCCCGTGGGTAGCGGCCGAGGGTGAAGGCTTTCACGAAGGGCCAACCAATCCAGAACAGCACCCCCTCCACCAGCACCTCGAGCACTGCACGGAGAAGCCAGCCGATAACCCGCAACACCCCGCCAAAGATCTCGTCCATCCCCTACTCGCACGCCCCGCGCTGGAAGAAGAAGTAGCCCATGTAGTGCAGCACCATCTCCTGCTTGCCGATGGAGACGATTTTGTAGTCGCCCATGCCTTCGGTGCTGATGGTGTCGCCTTCGACGCGGTAGCCGCCGCTTTGGGTGAAGCCGCCCATGCTGTAGTCGAGGGTGCCTGCGCGGGTGAAGTCGTAGGTGGAGTTGTCGGGTTCGCGCTCGCCGTCCCGGGTCGGGGACATGCCCTTGAGGCACCAGGGGCCGTAGAGGTCGTCGAGCCTGTAGTCGGCCGCGCCAGCGCGGGTGGCGAGCAGCAGCGTGGCGAGGGCCAGGGCGAGCGATGCGGGTTTCATGGTCGATCCTTGGGCGGGGAAACGAGGGCGGGCTAGGTGATCTGCATGAACACCGGAAGCAGCATGGGCCAGGCGAGCTTGACCAGCTGCGGGACCAGCAATATGACCAACGCCAGGCCGGCGAGCAGGCGCAGGCCCTGGCAATCGGCGTCGCGGTAGAAGGTCCAGGCCACACGCGCCAGGTAGTGCAGGGCGACCAGGATCGGCCCGTAGACCATCGCCAGCAGGCCCAGCATGCGCAGGTCGAAGTCCGGGTCCAGGCCGCCCTGGCGCAGGCTTTCCCGGCCCGGATCGAAGAGCAGCCCGACCAGCAGGGTGCGTATGCCGATCAGCAGCAGCACGCATGTGATCAGGTTGCCCGGCAACGAGGCCCGGGCCGGTTCGATCACCAGCGCTCGCACCAGGCCGGCCGTGCCCGCCCAGGCGCCCAGCAGCAGAAACGCCGAGAGAAGATGACTGTCCCAGGGCAACAGCAGGGCGAGCAGCGCCAGCGGCAGCGCGGCCAGCACACCGAACATCAGGTAGCAGGCCGTGCGCAACGCAACGAGGACGGAGCATCGCGAAGCGATCATGGCCGGCACCGGTGGCTGGCCGGGAGGGGGGTGGGTGGCATGCGTACGTCCTTGTACCGGGCGGGGCTATTCGCCGATGTCTTCGTTCCAGAGTTCCGGGCGGGCCTCGATGAAGTCTTCCATCAGGGCGATGCAGGTGGTGTCCTGCAGCACCTCGACCTCGACGCCGCGGGAGCGCAGCAGTTCTTCCTCGCCGAGGAAGGTGCGGTTCTCGCCGACGATGATGCGCGGGATGCCGTAGAGGAGGATCGCGCCGCTGCACATGCAGCACGGCGACAGCGTGGTGTAGAGCACCGACTCGCGGTAGACGCTGGCGGGTTGGCGGCCGGCGTTCTCGAAGGCGTCCATCTCGCCGTGGCGGATGGCGCTGCCTTCCTGGACCCGGCGGTTGTGGCCGCGACCGATGATCCGCCCCTTGTGGACGATGACCGAGCCGATGGGGATGCCGCCCTCGGCCAGGCCCTGGCGGGCTTCGTCGATGGCGGCCTGCATGAATGCGTCCATGGTGATGCTCCTTGCGCGTTGCGGCGATGGAGCGAACGCTACGAGATGGCCGGCGGGCTGTCCACTGGCGCGTGAAGGCGATGTGACGAATCGATGAACGCCGTGCCGGAACCGGCACGGCGCGGGGCCGTCAACGCTCGCGCAGGGCCTCGGCGCGGGCGCGGATGATGGGCTTGAGCAGGTAGCTGAGGATGCTCTTCTTGCCGGTCATGATGTCCACGGAGGCGACCATGCCGGGGATGATCAGCAATGGTTTCTCGTCGCTGCCCAGGTGGCTTTTGCGGGTGCGCAGCTTGATCAGGTAGAAGCTGTTGCCGTCCTCGTCGGTGATGGTGTCCGCGCCGATCTGCTCCAGGTCGGCCTGCAGGCCGCCATAGATGGTGTAGTCGTAGGCGGTGAACTTCACCATGGCCTTCTGCCCCGGATGGAGGAAGGCGATGTCCTGGGGCCGGATGCGCGCCTCCACCAGCAGGGTGTCGTCCAGCGGCACGATTTCCACCAGGTCGCTGCCCGGCTGGATCACCCCGCCGATGGTGTTGACCAGCAGCTGCTTGACGATGCCGCGCACCGGGGAGGTGACCAGGGTGCGGTTGACCCGGTCCTCCAGTGCCTTGCCGGTGGCCTCGGCCTTGCTCAGGTCGGTGCGTGCCTCGTTGAGCTGGGTGAGCGCCTCGCTGCGGAAGCGCGAGCGGGTCTCGGCGATCTTCTGCTCCACTTCCTTGATCGCCGATTCGGCGCGGGGAATGGCCAGGTTGGTGGCTTCGAGCTGGCCACGGTTCTCCACCTCGGCGCGTCGCAGGCGCAGCACCTCGACCTTGGAGATCGCGCCGTCGGCCACCAGGGGTTCGGAGATGGCGATCTCCTGGCGCAGCAGCTCCAGGCTGTTGCGGTACTGGCCCTGCTTGGAGGCGAACTCGCGCAGTTCCTGCTGCTTCTGCACCAGCTGTTCCTCGAGGCCGGCGACCTCGTCGCGCAGCTGTTGCTGGCGGCTGCGGAACAACGCTTCCTCGCTCTGCGCCTGGCCGGGGGCCCTGGCGCGCAGGGTGTCGTCGATGGCCAGCTCGCGGCCTTCCACTTCGGCGCTCAGGCGCTCGACGCGCAGGGCCATGGCGACGCGGTCGGCATCGGTCTCGCCGACGTTGGACTGGAAGCGTGTGGCGTCCAGGCGCAACAGCGGGTCACCCACTTCGACCACCTGGCCTTCGTGGACGAACATCTCGGAGACGATGCCGCCTTCGAGGTTGGAGATCTTCTGCAGCTTGGACGAGGGAATGGCCTTGCCCTCGCCCCGGGTGACTTCGTCGATCTCGGCGAAGTGGGCCCAGAAGCCGAGGAACAGGGTGAAGCCGATCAGCGTCCAGATGGTCAGGCGCACCACGCGGGGAGCGTCTTCGACCAGCGCCTTGCTGACTTCCGGCAGGGGCTGGCCGGACAGGTCTTCGCGCCCCTTGAAATAATCCAGCAGCGAGTGGAGCGGAGACTTACGCGACACTGATCTGCCCCTTCTTCAGCGCTTCCATCACGGCGTCCTTCGGGCCGTCGGCGATGATCTGTCCCTTGTCGACGATCAGCAGGCGGTCCACCAGCGACAGCATGGAGGCACGGTGGGTGACCAGCAGCACGGTCTTGTTGGCGATCACCGCGTTGAGGCGCTGCTTGAGGCGTTCCTCGCCGGTGTTGTCCATGGAGCTGGTGGGCTCGTCCAGCAACAGGATGGGCGGGTCGAGCAGCAGCGCACGGGCCAGGGCGACGTTCTGCCGCTGGCCGCCGGACAGGTTCTGCCCGCGCTCGCCGACCTGCAGCTCGTAGCCCTGCGGGTGCAGGCGCACGAATTCGTGGACGCCGGACAGCTCGGCCGCCTGCAGCACCAGTTCGTCCTCGACGTAGCGGGCGCCGGACACCAGGTTGTCGCGCAGGGTGCCGGCCAGCAGCTGGATGTCCTGGGGCACGTAGCCGATGTTGTGGCGCAGGTCGCTGACGTCGAGCTGGCGCACGTCGACACCGTCGATCAGCAGGCTGCCGGAGTCGGGCTGGTAGAGGCCGACGATGAGCTTGGCCAGGGAGCTCTTGCCCGAGCCGCTGCGGCCGACGATGCCGATCTTCTCGCCGGGGCGGACGATCAGGTTGATGTTGCTGAGCGCCGGGGCCTGCTGGTTCGGGTAGGTGAATTCGAGCTGGCGCATCTCGATGGCGCCCTGCAGGGTCTGGCGCGTCAGCGGGCGCTCGTCCTCGTGGCGCTCCTGCGGCAGTTCCATCATGTGGTTGACCGAGAGCATGGTCAGGCGTGCCTGCTGGTAGCGCGTGATCAACCCGGAAAGCTGGGTCATCGGGCCGAGGGCGCGGCCGTTGAGCATGTAGCAGGCGATGAGCCCGCCCATGCTGAGGTCGCCGGCGATGATCAGGTAGACGCCGGCGACGATCATCACCACGCCGGCCAGCTGCTGGATCAGCAGGGTGATGTTGAGCGACAGGCTGGACAGCATCTTCACCCGCAGTTCGAGGCGGCCGAGGGTGCCGATGGTCTGCTCCCAGAGGTACTGGCGCTCGCTCTCGGCGTTGTTGACCTTGACCGCGTCGAGGCCGGCCAGGGTCTCGATCAGGCTGGACTGGCGCTCGGCGGAGAGCGCCATGGTGCGGTCCATGGTCTCCACCAGGGGCTTCTGCAGCAGCCAGCCGATGGTCAGCGCGAGGGCGAAGGCGACCACGGGGATCCACACCAGGTGGCCGCCGAGGATGCCGATCACCAGGAGGATCAGCAGGGTGAACGGCAGGTCGATCACGCTGGTCATGGTCAGCGAGGCGAGGAAGTCCCGCAGCGACTGGAACTCGTGGATGTTCTGGGCAAAGCTGCCGACCCGCGCGGGGCGGTGCTTCATGGCCATGCCGACGATGCGCTCGAACAGGGTGGCCGAGATGATCATGTCGGTCTTCTTGCCGGCGAGATCGAGACACAGCCCGCGCACGGTCTTGAGCAGCAGGTCGAACAGGTAGGCGCCGGAGATGCCGATGGCCAGCACCCAGAGGGTGGCGGCGGCCTGGTTGGGCACCACGCGGTCGTAGACGTTCATCACGAACAACGGCGCACCGAGGCCGATCAGGTTGATCAGCAGGCTGGCGGCCACGGCATCTATATAGAGCCAGCGCGAACGCTTGAGGGTGTCGCGGAACCAGTGGCGCGCCCGGGGTATCAGGCTGCCGTGGTTGATGTCGAACTTGTGCTGCGGCTGGGCGAAGAAGGACTGGCCGGCATAGTCCTGGGCCAGCAGCTCGCGCTTGACCCGCACTTCGCCGCCATCGCTTTCGCTGAGCAGCAGGCGCGCGTCGCCGTTCTCCTCCCAGGCCAGCAACAGGGCGCAGCGCCCTTCCTTGAGCAGCAGCAGCGCCGGCAGCGCGATCGCCGGGATCTGCTCCAGCTTGCGTTGCAGCAGGCGCCCCTGCAGGCCCGCCCGGGCCGCCGCACGGGGCAGCAGCTCGGGGGTCAGGCGTTGACCGGGCAGCGGCAGGCCGGCGGTGAGCATGGCCCGGCTGGCCGGTCGCTGGTGTTGCAGGCAGAGGGAAAGCAGGCTGTCCAGGAGTGGATCATCTAGCTGACCGCGTGGATCGTTGTTGAAGGGGGCTCGGCTGACTTCTGGATCCACGCTTGGACACTCTTTCTCTTCAGGGACGGGTGAAGTCTCAGTTCAGGCCCGGCAGGGTCGCCTCGGGCTTGAGTTCGGACTGGACGACGGAGGCCATCGGCGCGACGACGCCCTGGCTCTTCAGCAGCTCGCCAATGGTCGCCTTGATCCGGTACTGAGTAAACAGTTCGAGGTGGCGAATTTCCACCAGACGGCGGGAGGCGGTGAACAGTTCGTTCTCGCTGTCCAGCAGGTCCAGCAGGGTGCGTTCACCGATGCTGAACTGCTTCTGGTAGGACTCGCGCACACGGGTACTGTAGTCGACGTATTGCTGGGCGATCGGGATTTGTTCACGGGCGTTGGCCAGGGCGTTCATGGACAGCCCGAGGTCTTCGTTAAGCACGCGCAGGGCGTTGTTGCGGATGTCCAGGGCCTGGTTGATCTGGTAGGCCTTGGATTCCAGGTCAGCCTTGTTGCTGCCGCCGGCGAACAGGTTGTAGCGCATGCGCAGCATGGCCTGCCATTCGTTGACGTGGCCGTCCTGGCCGTCCAGGTCGTTGTCGGCGCCACGGGACAGCTCGGCATCGAAGCGCGGATAGAAGAAGGACTTGGCCGCGTCGTACTGCTTCTCGGCAGCCGCCACGTCGGACTCGGCGGAACGCAGGATCGGGCTGTTGGCCAGCAGGGTCTGGCGGGCTTCGGCGATGTCGGCGGGCAACTGGCCGGCGAGGCCGGCCGGTTCGCTCAGGTCCACCGGATCGATGCCGACTACGCTGTAGAAGTTGGTGCGGGCATCGGCCAGGTTGGTCTGCTCGGTGATCAGGTTGTTGCGGGCCTGGGCCAGCCGCGCTTCGGCCTGGTCCTGGTCGGCCAGGCGACCGACGCCACGGCTGCTGCGCAGGCTGATCTGGTCATAGATGCGCTGGTGGCTCTTCAGGTTGGCTTCGGCGAGACGGACCATCTCCTCGCGCTGCAGCACATCGATGTAGACCTGCGCGACGTCCAGCGCGGTTCTTTCCGACGTACCGAGCAGCGAGTAGGCACGGGAATTGACTGTGGCTTGCTGGCGGGCGACCTCATTGGAGGTGGCGAAGCCGTCGAAGACCATCTGTTGCAGGCGCAGCGACGATTCGCCACGGGTCATGGTCTTCCAGTGGTCGCCCTGGCCACGGGTGGTGGTGTTGTCGGAGCCTTCACGGCCGTAGCCGGCGAGCAGGTCGACTTTCGGCAGGTAGCCGCCCTTGGCGGCTTTCAGCTGGTAGTCGGCGGACATGCGGCTGTTGATGCCGGCCTGGACTTCGGGGTGGACATCCAATGCGCGCTGCATGGCTTCGGAAAGCGTCTGGGCATGAACAGGGAGACTTGCAGCAAGGGCGAAGGGCACGACACAAGCAAAACGCAGACGCATGGATTGGCATCCTTATCAGAGTGTTGAAGACAGTATTTGGGAGGCCGAAATCACCGTCATGAAATTGGCATCAACCTCGCTCGGACGGAGCAGAAAACCGTGATCCAAGTCTCATTGAAAAAATCCGGACGGCCATCGAATATCAAAGTGACATTACGAAAACGATTGTTTAGGATGGATGCCAATTGGTCAATACATTGGCATAAACTTAATAGCAAAACGCGATAAGCCAAATAATTGACGACAAAAAAATACCACCTTTAACAAGGGAATGCCTGCATCGAAACGGCTCTTCGTAGAGCACCGAAGCAGCACGCCGAAGCTAGAGCCAAACCAGGAGAGTCACCCCAATGAGCAGTGTCGTTGCAATCGTCAAGAGCGTTGTCGGCCAAGTTGTTGCAGTCTCCCCGGAGGGTGTGCAACGCCAGCTCATAGAGGGTGATCGTATCTTCCAGGGCGAGCAGCTGGTCACCGGCGCGGCGGGCATGGTCACCCTCGAACTGCCTGACGGCAAGCTGGTCGACCTGGGTCGCGACACTCAGTGGAGCGGCGCCGACATCGCGCCCCAGGGCACCGACGAGAAGCCGGCCAGCCAGGCGCCCAGCGCCGAGGAACTGCAGAAGGCCATCGCCGCCGGCGTCGACCCGACCCAGGCCTTCGAAGCCACCGCGGCCGGTGCCCCCGCCGCTGGCGGCGCGGCAGGTGGTGGTGCTGCGGGCGGCAGCCACAGCTTCGTCCTGCTCGATGCCACCGGCGAGCGCGTCGACCCCAACGTCGGCTTCGAGACCCAGGGCCTGGCCTTCCAGGGCGCCGCCGACGGCGACACCCAGGACCCGCTGCAGAACGTCGCCCCCGAGTTCACCGACGGCTCCGGCGCGCCGATCACCACCTTCAACCTGGTCACCGACGAAGACATCCCGCTCAGCGGCACCTTCACCAGCCGTGACGCCAATGGCGATCTTGTGACCTTCTCCGTCACCCGCGGCCCGGCCAATGGCACCCTGGCACTGAACCCCGACGGCACCTGGACCTACACCCCGAGCCAGGACTACAACGGCAGCGACAGCTTCGAAGTGACCGTGAGCGACAGCCGCGGCGCCTCCACCCCGCTGACCGTCAACGTCGGCATCAACCCGGTCAACGACGCCCCCGTCGCCACCGGCACCTATGAGGCCAGCGTCGACGACAGCGCCGCCGCCGACACCTTCGCCGACATCAAGGGCCAACTGGCCGCCACCGACGTCGACGATACCAACCTGACCTGGAGCGGCAGCGCCAAGGGCGCCTACGGCGAACTGACCGTCAACGCCGACGGCAGCTACACCTACGTGGTCGACGCCGCCAAGGTGAATGGCCTGGCCCTGGGCGAGACCGCGAGCGAAAACTTCACCGTGACCGTGAAGGACCCCTCCGGCGCCAGCGACACCCGCGTCATCACCATCAACTTCACCGGCACCAACGACACCCCGATCGCCACCGCCACCAGCGCGGCGGTCACCGAAGACCAGAGCATCACCGGCAACCTGGTGGCCACCGACGCCGACAAGGGCGCGACCCTGTCCTATGCCATCGACGGCAAGGCCCCGGCCGGCTTCACCCTGAACACCGATGGCAGCTGGACCTTCAACGCCGGCGACGCCGCCTACCAGTCCCTGGCCGAAGGCCAGACCACCACCCTCACCATCGCCTACATCGTCACCGACGAGCACGGCGCCCAGGCCACCAACACCCTGACCGTGACCGTCACCGGGGTGAACGACCCGGCCATCCTCGGCAGCGCCGACGTGCAGCTGACCGAGACCAACGATGCGCTGAGCACCGGCGGCACCCTGTCCATCAGCGATGTCGACAGCCCCAACACCTTCGTCGCCCAGACCAACGTCGCCGGCACCTACGGCACCTTCAACATCGACGCCGCCGGCAACTGGACCTATGTCGCCAACTCGGCCTTCAACGAGCTGAACGTCGGCCAGTCCTACAGCGAATCCTTCAAGGTCGTCTCCGCCGACGGCACCCAGACCAGCGTCACCGTGACCATCAACGGCACCAACGACGCCGCCGTCCTCAGCAGCGCCGACGTGCAGCTGACCGAGACCAACGCCCCGGCCACCGCCAATGGCACCCTGACCATCAGCGATGTCGACAACCCCGCCACCTTCGTCGCCCAGAGCAACGTCGCCGGCACCTATGGCAGCTTCAGCATCGGCACCGATGGCAAGTGGACCTACACCGCCAGCTCCGCCTACAACGAGCTGAACGTCGGCGACAAGCTGACCGAGACCTTCGAGGTCTCCGCCGCCGACGGCACCAAGACCAGCGTCACCGTCACCATCAACGGCACCAACGATGCGCCGGTGGGCGTGGCCGACAAGGTCACCCTGGCCGAAGACAGCGTCGCAACCGGCAACGTGCTGAGCAACGACACCGACGTCGACAACAGCAGCCTGACCGTCACCAAGTTCAGCCTGACCAACCTGCCCTTCGTCAGCTTCAAGGCCGGCGAGACCGCCGACCTGGTCATCGGCAAGCTGACCATCAAGGCCAACGGCGACTTCACCTTCACCCCGGCCAAGGACTACAACGGCCCGGTGCCGTCCATCACCTACACCCTGAGCGATGGCAGCGCCACCAGCACCGCCACCCTCACCTTCGACATCACCCCGGTCAACGACGCCCCGGTCAACACCGTCCCCGGCGCCCAGTCCCTGAACGAAGACAGCAGCAAGACCTTCAGCCTGCTGAGCGGCAACAGCATCGCGGTGCGGGACGTGGACGGCGACCAGCTCACCACCACCCTCTCCGTCGAACACGGCGCGCTGACCCTCGGCCCGCTGAGCGGCGGCGTGTCCTTCAGCGGCAACGGCACCGGCAGCATCACCCTGGTGGGCAGCCAGGCGGCCATCAACGCCGCCCTGCAGGGCCTGAAGTACGTCCCGGCCAAGGACTACAACGGCCAGGACACCCTTACCATCAACACCACCGACGGCAAGCTGAGCGACAGCGACAGCGTCACCCTCAACATCAAGCCGGTGAACGACGCGCCGGTGGCCACCCCCACCAGCGAGGCCACCCGCGAAGACGCGCCCGTGATCGGCGGCAAGCTGGCCGCCACCGACGTCGACGGCGACACCCTGACCTACAGCTCCAAGGGCGCCCTCCCCGGCGGCTTCACCCTCAATACCGATGGCACCTGGACCCTGGACCCGAGCCACGCCGACTACCAGCACCTGGCCGAAGGCAAGTCCACCACCCTGACCATCAACTTCACCGCCACCGACGGCAAGCTCTCCAGCAGCAGCACGCTGACCATCACCGTCACCGGCGTGAACGACAAGCCGACCATCACCGCCGCCACCGCCGCCGCCAATGAAGGCGACGGCCAGATCAACGGCCAGATCGCCGCCGCCGACGTCGATGACGGCGCCGTCCTCGCCTTCAGCACCACCGCCAACGTCGCCGGCCTCACCCTGGGCAGCGACGGCAAGTGGACCTTCGACGCCAGCAACGCCGCCTACGACTACCTCAAAGGTGGCGAGCAACTGGTCATCACGGTACCGGTCACCGTCACCGACGAGCACGGCGCCACCGCCGACAGCACCCTGACCATCACCCTCACCGGCACCAACGACGCGCCGGTGGCCAATGCCGTCAGCGCCTCGGGCAACGAAGACCAGGCCGCGCGCATCCAGGTGAACCTGTCCGGCAGCGATGTCGACGGCACCGTCACCGGCTACACCATCGGCTCCGTACCGGCCAACGGCACCCTCTACGCCGGTGCCAACGGCGGTACCGCCCTGAAGGCCGGCGACAGCGTCACCGGCCCGGTGTACTTCGTCCCGGCCAAGGACTGGAACGGCACCACCACCTTCGAATACAGCGCCGTCGACAACAACGGCGCCGTGTCCGCCAGCAAGGCCACCGCCACCATCACCGTCGCCCCGGTCAACGACCGCCCGGTCGGCGTCAACGACAGCGTCACCCTGAACGAAGACCAGACCGCCACCGGCAACGTCCTGGCCAACGACAAGGACGTGGACGGCGACGCCCTGGTGGTCACCAAGTTCAGCATCACCGGCCTCCCCTTCGTCAGCGCCAATGCGGGCGGGACCATCGACCTGCTGGGCACCGGCAAGCTGACCATCAAGGCCAACGGTGACTTCACCTTCGAACCGGCCAAGGACTACAACGGCCCGGTCCCGAGCGTCACCTACACCCTGAGCGACGGCAGCCTCACCAGCACCGCCACCCTCAAGCTCGACATCACCCCGGTCAACGACGCCCCGGTCAACGCCACCCCGGGCGCCCAGACCCTGGCCGAGGACGGCAGCAAGGTCTTCAGCCTCTTCGGCAACAACAGCGTCAGCGTGAGCGACGTGGACGGCGACCAACTGACCACCACTCTCAGCGTCGAGCACGGCGTGCTGACCCTCGGCCCGATCCTCGCCAACGGCCTGACCTACAGCGGCAACGGCACCGGCAGCATCACCCTGTCCGGCTCCCAGGCGGCCATCAACGCCGCCCTGCAGGGCCTGAAGTACGTCCCGGCCGCCAACTACAACGGCCAGGACACCCTGACCCTCAGCACCAGCGACGGCAAGCTGAGCGACACCGACAGCATCACCCTCAACATCACCCCAGTGAACGACGCCCCGGTGGCCACCCCCACCAGCGACAGCACCGTCGAGGACGCCCCGGCCATCGGCGGCAAGCTCGCCGCCACCGATGTCGACGGCGACACCCTCACCTTCACCCTGAACAACCCCGCCCCGGCCGGCTTCAGCCTGAACGCCGACGGCAGCTGGACCTTCGACCCGAGCAACGCCGCCTACCAGGCCCTGGGCCAGGGCGAGCAACGGGTCATCCAGATCCCCTTCACCGCCACCGACGGCAAGCTCTCCAGCGGCAGCACCCTGACCATCACCGTCACCGGCGTCAACGACGCCCCGGTGGTGAGCGGCGCCATCACCCACGGCACCAACGAAGATGCCGCCGGCCAGGTGATCGACCTCCTGGCCAAGGCCGGCGATGCCGACGCCACGGACGTGCTCAGCGCCGTCAACGTCAGGGAAACCAGTGGCAACGACGCCAGCGGCGTGACCGTCCAGGGCAACACCCTGGTGGTCGACCCGTCCCGGTACAACTACCTGGCCAAGGGCGAGAGCGTCGTCCTGACCTACGAATACCAGGTCAGCGACGGCAAGGGCGGCCTGGTCACCACCAGCGCCACCGTCACCATCGACGGCGTCAACGACGCGCCGGTGGTCAGCAGCGCCATCGCCGTGGACAGCAACGAGGACGCCGCCTCCTTCAGCGTCGATCTGCTGGCCAACGCCAGCGACGTCGACCTCAGCGACGTCCTGGGCATCAGCAACTTCAAGCAGGTCGGCAGCGGCGACACCTCGGGCGTGACCCTCAGCGGCAGCGGCCTGCAGGTGAACCCGAACGCCTACAACTACCTCGCCGCCGGCGAGAAACTGGTGCTCACCTACAGCTACGACGTGGTCGACAACAACGGCGGCGTCACCCCCACCACCGCCACCCTCACCATCGAGGGCCGCAACGACGCCCCCGTGCTGGAAAGCACCGTGCAGAGCGGCAGCATCACCGAGCGCGCCGACGGCGTGCCCGGCGAGAACGCCGGCAGCCTGACCGCCAGCGGCGACTTCGGCTTCAGCGACGCCGACCTGAGCAACACCCACAGCATCGGCACCGAGCTGGTCAGCGCGAAGGACGGCAACGGCCAGACCGTCAACGTGCTGGGCAACCTCAGCGCCAGCATCAGCGATGCCGCCCAGGGCGACGGCCAGGGTTCCGTGCACTGGAACTACAGCGTCGCCGCCGGCGCGCTGGACTACCTGGGCGCCGGCGAGACCGTCACCCTGGTCTACCGCGTCACCGTCACCGACAGCAGCGGTGCCCCGGTCTCCCGTGACGTCACCATCACCCTCACCGGCAGCAACGACGCCCCGGTGGTGAGCGGTGTGGCCACCACCCTGACCCACGAAGACGCGTCCGCCTACAGCCTCGACCTGCTGCAGCACGCCTCCGACGAAGACGCCAACGACGTCCTCAGCGTCGGCAACCTCCAGCAGGTGGGCAGCGGCGATGCGTCCGGCGTCAGCTTCGATGCCGCCAGCAACAGCCTGAAGATCGACCCGTCCAAGTACGACTACCTGGCCGTGGGCGAGAAGGTCGTCCTCACCTACAGCTACGAAGTCAGCGACGGCCACGGCGGCGTCACCAGCGCCAACGCCTCGGTCACCATCGAGGGCCGCAACGACGCCCCGGTGGTCACCGACACCCGCGTCACCGTCGACGAGGAAAGCACCGGCACGGCGCTGAACATCGCCGCCCCGACCGACGTCGACACCAGCAACGTCCTGACCATCACCGTCAGCGGCCTGCCCACCGTGGGCACCGTGACCCTGGCCAACGGCACCCCGGTGACCAACGGCCAGACCCTGACCAGCGCCGAGCTGCAGGGCCTGAAGTACAACGCCCCGGCCGACTACAAGGCCGGCGACCCGGTTGGCGAGTTCAAGTACAGCGTCAACGACGGCACCACCACCGTCGAAGGCAAGGTCACCCTGGGCGTCAACCCGATCAACGACGCGCCTGACGCCAACGACGACTTCGGCGTCATCGCCGGCCTCAAGGGCAACTACTACGCCTACCGTGAAGGCACCGACGGCGGCAACCTGGAGAACCTCGCAGGCGTCGCCGCCTTCATCGCCGGCCGCACCCCCAGCGCCACCTTCACCGCCACCGAGCTGAACTACGGCAACGGCGTGTCCAGCAACCTGGGCGGCGACCAGCAGCTGCAGAAATTCCTCGGCGCCGATGCCGGCTCCCTGAACACCGACCCGGCGAACAGCTCGGACGCCATCATCCAGCTCACCGGCCAGATCAGCCTCGCGGCCGGCACCTACCAGTTCAAGGTGACTGCCGACGACGGCTTCAGCATCGTCATCGACGGCAAGGTGGTCGCCGAGTACAACGGCAACCAGGGCCCGACCGCACGCGAATCGGCCACCTTCACCATTGCCGAAAGCGGTGCCCACAACATCCAGATCGTCTACTGGGACCAGGGCGGCCAGGCCCAGCTCAAGGTCGAACTGCGTCCGGAAGGCGGCACCTATACCGTGGTCGGCGGCAGCCAGCTGACCCAGGCCGGCAACGACGTACTGACCACCAACGAAGACCAGCCGCTGACCATCGAGCCCTCCACGCTGCTGGGCAACGACACCGACGTCGACGGCGACTCGCTGACCATCCTCAGTGTCCAGGGCGCCAAGAACGGCACCGTGGAGCTGGTCAACGGCAAGGTGGTGTTCACCCCTGCACCCAACTTCAACGGCACCGGTTCCTTCACCTACACCGTGAGCGACGGCCACGGCGGCACCGATACCGCCACCGTCACCGTGGGCGTGAAGCCGGTGAACGATGCACCGGTGGCCGACAGCACCTCCCTCACAGTGGCCGAGGAAAGCGTCGGCACCAACCTGGGCCTGAAGGCCCCGACCGATGTCGATGGCAACCCGCTGACCATCAAGGTCACCGGCCTGCCGACCCTCGGCAGCGTGACCCTGGCCGACGGCACCGCCGTGACCAACGGCCAGAGCCTGACCAGCGCCCAGCTGCAAGGCCTGAAGTACAACGCCCCGGCCGACTACAGCGCCGGCCAGGCCGTGGGTTCCTTCACCTACAGCGTCAACGACGGCACCGCCACCGTGAACGGCCAGGTCACCCTGGGCGTCACTCCGGTGAACGATGCGCCGGTCGTCGACAGCACCAACCTGACCGTCAACGAAGAAAGCATCGGCACCGACCTGGGCCTCAAGGCGCCGAGCGATGTCGATGGCGACAGCCTCACCATCACCGTCACCGGCCTGCCCACCGTGGGCACCGTGACCCTGGCCGACGGCACCGCCGTGACCAATGGCCAGAGCCTGACCAGCGCCCAGCTGCAAGGCCTGAAGTACAACGCACCGGCCGACTACAGCGCCGGCCAGGCCGTGGGTTCCTTCACCTACAGCGTCAACGACGGCACCGTCACCGTCAGCGGCCAGGTCGCCCTGGGCGTGAATCCGGTGAACGATGCGCCGGTCGCCGACAGCGCCAACCTGACCGTCAACGAAGAAAGCGTCGGCACCGACCTGGGCCTCAAGGCCCCGACCGACGCCGATGGCGACAGCCTCACCATCACCGTCACCGGCCTGCCCATCCTCGGCAGCGTGACCCTGGCAGACGGCACCGCCCTCATCAACGGCCAGACCCTCACCAGTGCCCAGCTGCAGGGCCTGAAGTACAACGCCCCGGCCGACTACAGCGCCGGCCAGGCCGTTGGCAGCTTCACCTACAGCGTCAACGACGGCACCGTCACCGTCAGCGGCCAGGTCGCCTTGGGCGTGAACCCGGTGAACGACCTGCCGGTGATGAACGACGCATCCGTCAACGTGGACGAAGACAGCAGCCTCACCAGCCAGCTGAACGCCACCGACGCCGATGGCGACACCCTGACCTACACCCTCAAGTCCGGCACCAGCAACGGTACGCTGGTCCTGGATACCGCCACCGGCGAGTACACCTACAAGCCCAACGCCAACTACAACGGTCCGGACTCCTTCACCGTCACCGTCAACGACGGCAAGGGCGGCGTGGTCGACGCCGTGGTGCAAATCACCGTCAACCCGATCAACGACGCGCCGACCGCCAACCCGGCCAACCTGAGCACCGCCGAGGACACGCCGATCAACGGCAAGGTGGATGCCCGCGACATCGACGGCGATACCCTCACCTACCGCATCGCCAGCGGCAATGGCCCGCAGAACGGCACGCTCACCCTCTTCTCCGACGGCAGCTACAGCTACCGGCCGAACAAGGACTACAACGGGCCCGATGCCTTCACCGTCACCATCAGCGACGGCAAGGGCGGCAGCACCACCAGCCTCATCAGCATCAACGTGACCCCGGTCAACGATGCACCGGTCACCGCTGACCAGGCCAAGGAAACCGACGAAGACCAGAGCGTCAGCGGCAAGATCGTCGCCAGCGACGTGGAAGGCGACAAGCTGACCTACATCATCCAGAGCGGTGTCGACCACGGCTCCCTGCTGCTCAACACCGTCACCGGCGAGTACACCTACACGCCGAACAAGGACTACAACGGCAACGACACCTTCACCATCCGCGTCTATGACGCCAAAGGCGCCTACGCCGACTCCGTGGTGAGCGTGAAGGTCAACCCGGTCAACGACGCACCGGTGAGCAGCCCGTCCAGCATCAGCACCAACGAAGACACCCCGATCGACGGCCGGATCGTCGCCCGCGATGCCGATGGCGACGCCCTCACCTACAGCATCGCCAACGGCAACGGCCCGCAGCATGGCACCGTCACCCTCAACGCCGACGGCACCTATACCTACCAGCCGGGCAAGGACTTCAACGGCAGCGACGCCTTCACCGTCACCATCGACGATGGCAACGGCGGCACCACCACCAGCGTGGTCAGCGTCACCGTCAAGCCGGTCAACGACGCCCCGGTCACCGCCGACCAGGCCAAGGAAACCGATGAAGACCAGAGCGTCAGCGGCAAGATCGTCGCCAGCGACGTGGACGGCGACAAGCTGACCTACGTCATCCAGGCCGGCGTCGACCACGGCTCCCTGCTGCTCAACACCGTCACCGGCGAGTACACCTACACGCCGAACAAGGACTTCAACGGCACCGACACCTTCACCATCCGGGTCTACGATCCGAAGCTCGGCTATGCCGACTCCGTGGTGACCATCAAGGTCAACCCGGTCAACGATGCACCGACCAGCACCCCGTCCAGCGTCAGCACCGACGAGGACACCCCGATCGACGGCAAGGTCACCGCCCGTGACGTCGACGGCGACACCCTCACCTACAGCATCGCCAACGGCAACGGCCCGCAGCACGGCACCGTCACCCTCAACGCCGACGGCACCTACACCTACCAGCCGGCCAAGGACTTCAACGGCAGCGATGCCTTCACCGTCACCATCAGCGATGGCAACGGCGGCACCACCACCAGCGTGGTCAGCGTCACCGTCAAGCCGGTCAACGATGCCCCCGTCGCGCCCGACAGCACCGCCAGCGTGGACGAGGACGGCACCCTGACCAGCCGCATCACCGCCACCGATGCGGAAGGCGACAGCCTCACCTACACCCTGAAGACCGGCACCGCCAACGGCACCCTGGTGCTCAATCCGAGCACCGGCGAGTACACCTACAAGCCCAACGGCGACTACAACGGGCCGGACAGCTTCGTGGTCACCGTCAGCGACGGCAAGGGCGGCGTGGTCGACACCGTGGTCAACATCACCGTCAACCCGGTCAACGATGCCCCGACGGCGGCCAACGACACCGCCAGCACCCTGGAAGACTCCGCCGTCACCATCGACGTGCTGGCCAACGACCGCGACACCGACGGCGACAGCCTGACCCTGACCGGCGCCAACGCGCAGCACGGCAGCGTCAGCATCGTCGACGGCAAGCTGGTCTACACCCCCACCGGCAACTACAGCGGTGCGGACACCATCACCTACACCGTCACCGATGGTAAGGGCGGCAACAGCACCGCCACCGTCCAGGTCGGCATCCAGGCCGTGGCCGATGCTCCGAACCTCGGCGCCCAGGCACCCAGTGGCAACCCCGCCGCCACCGGCCTGCTGCAACAGAGCTGGAACAACCTGCCCCTGGGCAGCGGCGGCAACGGCGCCAACCCGGCCACCCTGAAGAGCACCATCGACGCCGCCGGCACCCCCGCCAGCAGCGGCAACCTGGCCGATGCCCACATCGACAGCGTCAACGCCGGCGTGGCCAACAAGCTCTCCGGCCTGATCTACCTCGAAGCCGGCCAGACCTACACCTTCAGCGGCTCGGGCGACGACAGTGTGCTCGTCTCCGTGGGCGGCACCACCGTGGCCAACGCCACCTGGGGCGGCTCCACCGGCCAGTTCAGCGGCAGCTACACCGCCCAGCAGAGCGGCTACTACACCCTGGACATCTACCAGCACAACCAGAGCGGCCCGGGCACCCTGGACGTCAACGTCAAGGTCGGCAACGGCCCGGTGCAGGACCTGTCCAGCGCCAACGTGCAGCTCTACGCCAAGCCCAGCGACCTGGCCGGCAACGGCCTGCACCTGTCGGAGCTGCATGGCAGCGATGGCAAGGGCTACTACCAGCTCTACAACGTCAACGAAGGTGACGAGGACAGCAGCATCCCGCTGTCGCGCCTGACCGCCTCGCTGAAGGACACCGACGGCTCGGAAAGCCTCTCCGTGGGCATCTCGCAGATCCCCGAGGGCGCCACCCTGACCGACGGCGTGAACAGCTTCACCGCCACCAGCGGCAGCACCACCGCCGACATCAGCAGCTGGAACCTGGGCAACCTGAGCATCACCCCGCCGGCCAACTACAACGGCACCTTCGACCTGAAGGTCACCGCGACCGCTACCGAAGGGGCCAACGGCGACAAGGCCAGCACCAACCTGACCCTGCCGGTGACCGTGCACGCCGTGAATGACGCGCCCACCAGCGCCGACAACACCGTCAGCACCAACGAAGACACCCCGCGCAGCTTCACCAGCGGCGACTTCGCCTTCAACGATGTCGATACCGGCGACAGCCTCAAGGGCATCCGCATCAACAGCCTGCCGTCCAGCGGCAGCCTGAGCCTGGGCAACGAAGCCGTCACCGTCGGCATGATCATCACCGCGGCGCAGATCGCCTCCCTGGTCTACACCCCGGCAGCCAATGCCAACGGCAACAGCAGCTTCAGCTTCTCGGTGCAGGACCAGAGCGGCGCCTTCTCCACGCCCAACACCATGACCGTCCAGGTCGCGGCGTTGGACAGTGCCCCGGGCCTGGCCAACAGCACCGTGAGCTTCGCCGAGAACATCGCCTCCGGCAGCACCATCGCCGACCTCAGCGACCGCTTCACCGGCACCGACCAGGACCGTGATGGCGAGCCGCTGTTCTACAGCATCACCGGCGGTAACAACGACGGCCTGTTCACCATCAACTCCAGCACCGGCGTGATCACCCTGGCCAGCGGCAAGACCCTGGACTACGAGACCGCCACCCAGCACCAGTTGCAGGTCACCGCCACCGACGGCAAGACCCCGGTCTCCGCGACCGTCACCGTCGACGTCACCAACGTCAACGACAACGGCGTGGTCATCACCGACAGCAACGCCGCCGCCAACACCGTGGTCGAGAATGCCGCCAACGGTTCCACCGTCGGCCTGACCGTGAAGGGCACCGACGGCGACGCCGGCGCGACCATCACCCAATACGAGCTGACCGACAACGCCGGTGGCCGCTTCGCCATCAACGCCACCACCGGTGTGGTCACCGTGGCCGATGGCAGCAAACTCGATTACGAGGCCGCCACCAGCCACAACATCACCGTAAAAGTGACCAGCTCCGATGGCAGCACCAACACCCAGGTGTTCACCATCAACCTGAGCAACATCAACGACAACGGCGTGGTCATCACCGACAGCAACGCGGCAGCCAACACCGTTGCCGAGAACGCTGCCAACGGCTCCACCGTCGGCCTCACCGTACTGGGCACCGACGGCGATGCCGGCGCGACCATCACCAAGTACGAGCTAACCGACAACGCCGGTGGCCGCTTCGCCATCAACGCCACCACCGGTGTCGTCACCGTCGCTGATGGCAGCAAACTCGACTACGAGGCCGCCACCAGCCACAACATCACCGTAAAAGTGACCAGCTCCGATGGCAGCACCAATTCCCAGGTGTTCACCATCAACCTGAGCAACATCAACGACAACGGCGTGGTCATCACCGACAGCAACGCGGCAGCCAACACCGTTGCCGAGAACGCCGCCAACGGCTCCACCGTCGGCCTGACCGTACTGGGCACCGACGGCGACGCCGGCGCCACCATCACCAAGTACGAGCTGACCGACAACGCCGGCGGCCGCTTCGCGATCAACGCCACCACCGGTGTCGTCACCGTGGCCGACGGCAGCAAGCTCGACTACGAGGCCGCCACCAGCCACAACATCACCGTAAAAGTGACCAGCTCCGATGGCAGCACCAATTCCCAGGTGTTCACCATCAACCTGAGCAACGTCAACGACAACGGCGTGACCCTCAGCGACTCCGACAGCGCCACCAATACCGTGGCCGAGAACGCCGCCACCGGCACCCGCGTGGGCGTCACCGCCCTAGGGGTGGACGGCGATGCCGGCACCAGCGTGACCTACGCGCTGACCGACAACGCCGGCGGCCGCTTCGCCATCAACGCCACCACCGGCGTCGTCACCGTCGCCGATGGCAGCAAGCTCGACTACGAGAGCGCCACCAGCCACACCATCACCGTGCTGGCCACCAGCTCCGACGGCAGCACCCAGTCGGCGACCTACTCCATCGCCGTGACCAACGTCAACGAAGCCCCCGTGGTGGTCGCAGGCGCTGCGGTCACCGGCAACGAAGACACCCACTACGTCTTCACCTGGAGCGACTTCAAGGTCAGCGACGTGGACGCCAACAGCAGCCTGTCGATCAAGGTCGAGAGCCTGCCGGGCGAAGGCAAGCTGCAGGTCAAGGTGGGCAACACCTGGACCGATGTCAGCGCCAACACCACCGTCACCAAGTCGGTGATCGATGGCGGCGGCCTGCGCTTCGTGCCGGATTCCAACGAATCCGGTCACGACAGCTTCAGCAACACTGGTGTCGGCCTGAACAAGCAGACCTACGCCGAGTTCAAGTACAGCGGCAGCGACGGCAGCCTCAGCAGCGCCAGCAGCACCATGAGCATCGACATCGCGCCGGTGGCCGACGTCCCGACGCTCACCGTGAAGTCGGCGGCCGCGGCCAACCTGTTCACCACCACCTGGGAAAGCGCGCCGAACAGCGACAGCACTTCGCAGGACGTCACCAGTGCCACCTTCGAGAACTGGAGCCTGGTCACCACCGGCGATGTACGCAGTGGCGGCAGCAACGTGTTCGAAGTCTGGGCCAACGGCGACAGCATGCAGAACCAGGCCGGCAACATGGTCAACGTCAAGCTGCAAGGCACCGGCAACAACGACGCCCTGGAGCTCAACGACGCCGGCGGCAGCATGTCGCAGACCCTGGGCGTGACCCGCAACGTCGCCACCGAGGTCGGCAAGGTCTACGAGCTGAACATGGACTACGCCGGCCGCCTGGGCTTCGACACCAGCTTCACCAAGATCGCCGTCTACCTCGGCAATACCCTGGTGGGCGAATACGCCTCCACCAGCAGCCAGACCAGCCTGAACTGGGAGAACATCCACTTCAGCTTCGTCGGCACCGGCAATACCGAGGCCCTGACCATCAAGCTGGCCGGCACCTCCACAGACTCCAGTGGTCGTGGCGCGCTGATCGACAACATCACCCTCACCTCGTCCCAGGGCGTGGTGGCCGGCGATGGCGGCGTCAGCGGCAAGACCAGCATCGCCCTGGCCAACTACATCGGCGGCGCACTGACCGACACCGACGGTTCCGAAAGCCTGAGCTACCAGCTGAGCAACCTGTCCAACGGTTCGAGCATCGTCGTCGGCGGCACCACCCTCAGCGCGGTCAACGGCGTGTACACCCTCACCGCGGCCCAGCTGGCCACCGCCAAGCTGCAGGTTTCCGGTGACGTGCGCGGCGACATCGGCCTGGACGTCAAGGCGGTCAGCACCGAACCCAACGGCAGCACTGCCAGCACGGCGTCCCAGCACCTGACGCTGAACATCGTCGATGGCGGCGTGGAGCACACCAGCTACACCACCAACACCATCACCATGGCCGACACCACCGGCACCACCAGCCTGGGTGGCGGCCTGACCGGCGAGTACTGGGGCTACAGCGAGAACGGCACCAGCCGGCCGAACCTCACCACCCTGAGCCAGGTCGAGAACTACATCGAGGGCCGTTCCGGCAACAACAGCAGCCTGGTGGGTTCCAACACCAACGCGGCGAACGGCTCGGTCAATGCCACCTTCATCGCCAATGCCATCGACTACGGCCTGAAGAACGGCAGCCCGGTGTTCAGCGACGACCTGGGTGACAACCGCAACGTCAACAATGGCACCACCATCGGCACATCCAACAACAGCCAGAACAACCTGTACGACTTCCTCACGGCAGCCAGTACCGGCAACGTCTCCAGCCTCAAGGCCGGCGGGGCGAACCTGGGTGACACCAGCGACGCCATCATCCGCGCCCACGGCTTCATCGACGTCGGCAACGGCGGAACCTACGACATCCGCATCACCGCGGACGACGGGTACCGCCTGCTGATCGACGGCCAGGACGTCGCCAACGCCGACAAGATCCAGTCCACCACCACCGACACCTACAAGAACGTCAGCCTCACCGGCGGCTTGCAGGCGCTGGAACTGCTGTACTGGGACCAGGGCGGCTCCGCCACCCTGAAGATCGAGCTCAAGCCCAGCGGCAGTGATGACTCGGCGTACAAGACCCTCGGTACCGGCGATTACCAGCTGTTCCAGACCACCACCCTGTCCAGCGGCCAGGAATTCGTGGAAACCAGCACCGGCTGGGCGGTCCACACCATCCAGACCACCACCGGCACCGAAGCCAGCGACCTGATCAATGGCAGCAAGTACTCCGACATCATCAACGGCGGCAACGGCCACGACGTGCTCTATGGCAACGGTGGCCACGACCTGCTCAACGGTGGTGACGGCAACGACCTGCTGATCGGCGGCATCGGCAACGACACCCTCACCGGTGGCGCGGGCGCGGACGTCTTCATGTGGAAGGCGGGCGATGTCGGCAACGACGTGATCAAGGACTTCAACGCCTCCCAGGGCGACCGCATCGACCTCAGCGACCTGCTGCCCGATGCCGCGCACTCCGGCAACCTCCTCGATTACCTCAAGGTCGACACCGCCACCAGCACCCTGCAGGTGAGCACCACCGGCAACGTCAACAGCAGTGCCGATGTGACCATCAAGCTCGAAGGCGTGGACCTGACCCAGTACGGGTCCTCCTCCTCGCAGATCGTCAGCTCCCTGGTGGCCGGCTCCGATCCGCTGGTGAAGACCGAGCACCACTGATCCGCAGCCCCCCTCCCCGTCGCCGCGAACCGGCGGCGGGGAGGCGCTCGGATCGCCACTGCCATTTTCCCCGCCCGCCTGCGCGTGTAGATTGCGCAGGTCTGCTCATGTCCTCAAGAAAAGGGGGGTTCCCATGCTCTACGTGCAACAAGACGACCAGGGTCAACTGGTGCGTGTGGAAGCGGCCGAGTTCGAAGGCTCCACCGGCATGCTCCCCGCCGACGACCAGCGCGTGCTGGCCTGGTACTCCAACCAGACCGTCGAAGCCAGCCTGATGCAGCTCAAGCAGAGCGACCAGGAAATGATCCGCGTGCTGGAAGACCTCATCGGCCTGCTGATGACCAAGGGCGTGATCCGCATCACCGACCTGCCCCAGGCCGCGCAATCCAAGCTGCTCAGCCGCAACCAGGCCCGCGAGGCCCTGGGCGGCCTGAACCGCCTGATCAACGACGAGGAGTCCGGGGTCATCTGACCCGGTCCCCGCATCTCCCTTCGCAGCCGCTGCGCCGGTCCTGCACCGGCAACGGCACATCCGCGCCAACCAGCTCCTCCTCCCGTAGTGCCTGCCAGAACGCCCGAGGCACCTCGGCCTGCAGTTGCGCCATGTACTGCGCCGGGCGTGCCGGCGTCGCGGTGCCGGGAATCACCGACAGCACCGCCGGGTGGGCCAGGCAGAACTGCAGCGCCGCCGCCCGCGAATCGATGCCGAAGCGCGCGCACAGCGCCATCAGCCGCTGCGCACGGCCCCTCACCTCATCGGGAACGCGGTCGTACTCGTAGTGATCGCCCCCGGCCAGCACGCCGGAATTGAACGGCCCGCCGACGACGATGCCCACGCCGCGTTCGATACAGACAGGGAATAGCGTCTCCAGCGCCTCGCGGTGGTCCAGCAGGCTGTAGCGCCCGGCCAGCAGGAACAGGTCCGGGTCGGCCTGCTCCAGCGCCAGCCGGCAGGGCTCAACAAGGTTCACACCCAGCCCCCAGCCCCGGATCAGGCCCTCCTCGCGCATCGCCGTCAGCTCCTTCGCAGCCCCCGCCATCGCCTCGGCGAAGTACTCGCGCCAGCGCGGGCCATGCTGGTCCTCGGATACGTCATGGATGAACACCAGGTCGATGCGCTCCACCCCCATGCGCACCAGGCTGTCCTCCAGGGAGCGCCGCGCGCCGGCGGCGGAGTAATCGAGGATGCGCCGGTTGGGCAGCTCGTCGACGAAGGGCCGGGCGTTCTCCGGCGCGGCGGCGGGCTCCAGCACCCGACCCACCTTGGTGCTGAGCAGGTACTCGTTGCGTGGGCGGGAGCGCAGCAGCCGTCCGAAGCGCTCCTCCGCAAGGCCGGCGCCGTAGTGGGGAGAGGTGTCGAAATAGCGGAAACCGGCCTGCCAGGCCGCCACCAGCGTGGCGTCGGCCTGCTCCTCGGTGACCGGGTGGAACATGTTGCCGAGCGGCGCGCCGCCCAGCCCGATACGCGGCAGGTTGATACGCATGGGGCCCCCTGAAGTCCGTGATCCGGTGTACTTCAGGGGACCGGGTGAAACGCGGGATGGTTCAAGGCAACGGCCGGAAGGCGGGGCCGCGGCACCCGCCTCCGCCCGGGATCAGCGCCAGGGAGCGGGAGCGCCGAACAGCTGGCCCTGTACGCCCTGGATGCCCATTTCCTGCAGCACCCGCAGCTCGCCCTCGGTCTCGACGCGCTCGGCGATCAGCGGCAGGTCGATGCTGTGGGCGGCGCGCTGCATGGCCTCGATGAACAGGCGCTTGTCGTTCTCCGCATCGATGGCGCGGATGTGGCTGCCGTCCACCTTCAGGTACGCCAGGCCCAGGCGCGCCAGGTTGCCGATCATGCTGAAACGGCCACCGAAGTGCTGCAGGCTGAGGGCGAAGCCCAGCTCGCGCAGGCGCCGGGTCAGGTCCTCCAGCACCGCCTGCTCGGGCAACTGGTCTTCCTCCAGTTCCAGGGTCAGGCGCGGGCCCAGCTGCGGGTTCTGGCGCAGCAGGTCGAGGGCACGGTTCAGCGCCTTCTCGTCACGCAGCAGCGCGCCGGAGAGATTCAGCGCCAGCATCTGGTCGTGGCCGGCCATCTGCGCCAGCACCAGCTCCAGCATCACCAGGTCGAGGCGCGCGGACCAGCCGAAGCGCTCCAGCCAGGGCAGGAAGCGCCCGGCGGGAATGCTCGCGCCCTGCTCGTCCGGCAGGCGCGAGAGCACCTTGTAGTGCAGCACCCGCGAGGGGTCGCGACTGGCCACCACCGGCTGGAAGAACAGCTGGAAGCGACCCTGGGCCAGGGCCTTGTCCAGCAGCGCGTGCCAGGCGTGACGGTCATCGCCGACGCTGCCGGCGCGGGTCTGCTCGATGCACGCCCAGGCGCGATCGGCCTGGCGCTCGGCCTGGGCCAGGGCCTCGTCGGCGAGCATCATCAGGTCCTGCTGCGCTTCGCCCGGGGCGAAGGGCACCAGGCCCATATGCGCCACCGGATGGGTGTCGGTGGCGCCGGTGCTGGCCAGGCTGGCCAGGGCGCCATCGAGGCGGCTGGCCAGTTGCTCGGCCTCCTCGCGCACCAGGCCCGGCGCCAGCAGGATGAACTCGCCACCACGGCTGCGTGCCAGCAACTGGCCCGCGCCCTGCCCCGCGCTGTTGCGCACCAGTTGCTCGGCCACGGCCTTGAGCAACCGGTCGGTGCGCTGGCCACCCAGGCGCTGGTTGAGGCCGGCCAGGTCGTTGACCCGCAGCAGCAGCAGGTAGCCGCTGCTGGCCTGGTCCTCGGCGCTCAGGCGCGCGTGCAGCTGCATCTCGAAATAGCGGCGGTTGCCGAGGCCCGTGAGGCTGTCCTGGTAGGCCTCGTCGCGCAGGCGCTCGCTGCGCTCGGCCTGCTCCTGGAACAGCGCCTTGAGCTTCTCCACCATCTGGTTCATCGCCTGCACCACACGGCGCAGCTCCGGCGTGCGCGGCAGCTGCGGCAGGCTGAGGAACTCGCGGCGGGCGATGGCGTGGGACTGCTCCACCATGTAGTCCAGCGGGCGCAGCTGGCGGCGCAGCAGCACGGCACCGAGGCCGGCGCTGACCAGGCCGCAGAGCAGCAGCCAGCCGAGGCTGCCCAGGGCGCTCTGCCACAGCTTGGCGATGGCGAACATCGGGTGGCTCTGCACCTCGACCCGGGCCGCCTGGGTCCAGCCACGGCTGACGATGGCGTCGCCACCGGCCGACTCCAGGCCGATCAGCGAGACGAACCACTGGGGCACCTGGGCCGCCACCGCATCGGGCACGCCGGTACGCTCGACCATCACCTTGCCGGTGGCCATGTCGATCACGCGGATGCGCTCGAAATAGCCGCTGTCGAAGATCGAGCTGACCATCAGCTCGACCATCGCCGCATCGTCGATGTGCGGCGTCAGCGACAGGCCCAGCGCCGTCGCCGCATCCTGCGCATGGGAACGCAGCTGGTTGACGTACTGCTCGCGCGAGCTTTCCAGGCTGACCATGAAGCTGCCGCTGAAGGCGACGACCAGGAACAGGCAGATAGCGATCAACAACTGTTTGAACAGGGACATCTCGACTCCGCTATTCGCTCGTGGGAAAGCCTTCGGCTTTCATCTTTTTCAACAGGTCCTGCCAGCGGGACAGACGCTTGGCGTCGCCCACCTTCTTGCCGCCACCCTGGTTGCTCAGCCACAGGCCCTCGCCGTTGAAGGCGTAGACCGGCAACAGGTCACTGCGCTGGGAGGCCGGCAGGATGCTGCCGATCAGGTTGTCCAGCACCAGGGGCACCGCATCGGGCTTCTCGTAATAGGTCAGCACCATGTGCGCCTGGTTCAGGCGCAGCGCCTTGACGTAGGTGATGCGCAGCTTTTCCGCCGGCACCCCGAGGTGACGCAGGCTGATGTACTTGGCGATGGCGTAGTCCTCGCAATCGCCCGCGCCCCGGCGCAACGCCTCCACCGGCGTGGCCCAGTAGTCCACCTGATTCCACAGGGCGAGGTCGTCGGTGAAGCGCAGCTTGGCGTTGAAGAAGCGGTTGACCTCCTTCAACTGCTCCGCCTCGCTGGCCCCCACCTGGCTGGCCAGCAGGCGCTGCCAGTCATCGATGCGCTGCTTGCCATCGCCCAGGGGACCATAGAGGGATTCGGCGCGACGGCTGATCAGGGTGAAATCCCAATCCGCCTGCAGGGCTCCGGCCAGCAGGGTGAGCAGCAACAGCGAAACCGGGACCAGAACGCCCGGCGTACCGCCACTCCGCCATTTGCCGACACTGCTGAGCAAAATCCGATTTCCTGCCGATGGCGCCGCCACGCGGCCGCCGATAACGAGGCGCGAATGGTGCGGGCTGGAAGCGGAAAAAACAATGGCACAGTGCCCCTATCGGATCTGCGCCGTGCTCACCGCCATAGGGGTTTCAGTGCCATCGGAAAACACGGAGCCTCCGTAGGTTGGGTTGAGGTACGAAGCCCAACGCAGCAGGGTCGGGTGAGGCGATCGCCGGAAGAACGTGCAGGGTCGGGTGCACCGATTGGTGGAGGTAAAAAGCGACCTCCACCCTACGACATGCACAACACCGTGCCGGTGTAGGTCGGGTGCAACCCGACAAGGGCGTCGCACAACAACATCGCGGGCTTCACCCGCCCTACCGCCATATCCCAACCACCGTGCTGACCGGTGTGTAGGGTGGACGACGCTCTTTTCGTCCACCAGCGGTGCCACCGGGAGCACCCAGAGGTAGCCCGGGCTTCAGCCCGGGAACGGTGGAGGCAGAATCAGCGCAACCCGCGCAGGTGCAGGAAGCCGAACAGCAGCACCTGGGTGCGGTCCAGCCAGGGGAAGGGACGGGCCTTGAGCTTGCGGTTGAACAGCGCGGCTTCGGCGACGTGGGCCACCAGCATCACCCCGGCGACCAGCAGCAGCGGGCGATGCAGCGGCTCGCCGAAGGGGTAGATGACATTGAGGATCGCCACCAGCCAGAACATGGCCAGGGCGCCCTTGGCGAACGACAGGACGTGCATAGGGGTTCTCCATTGCATGGGTTGAGCCCCGCAGTGTGCCGACTCCGGCCGCGCTCGCCTTCCGCACTTTCGTTGGGCAGGCGGCGCTGCCGGGCGATCAGTCGCCCTGCACCTGGATCGGCGGCATGCGCCAGCGCCCGTCGAGAATCTCCGCCTTCGGCCAGTACAGTCGGCCGGTGACGCTGAACGCGCCCTGCCCGGGAATCGGCAGCCAGTTGCCCTGCAATGCGCCGTCGGGTGCATCGCTTTGCAGCAGGATGTCGAGGGAGCCGTCGGGGTTGAAGGCCAGCGCATCGCGATCCCCCAGGGCGAAGCGGTTCAACGGGTTGGCCACCAGGAAGCCGTCGCCGTCGTAGACGGTCAGCGACCAGAAGGCACGTACCGGAGGCAGCGCGTCGGCGGCGAAGTGCAGGCGGTAGCGCCTGCCGCCCTGCAACGCTTCGCCCCGGCCATCCTTCACCGCGTTGGGGTAGATGGCGTCCTCCGCCAGGTTGGCGCCGAAACCGCCCATCGCCACCGCCGCGCGCAGGCCATGGTCCTCGCCGTAGCGACCGACCTGCATCGGCGGCACGCGCCAGCCGTCCTGCAACTGGGTCGGGTTGGCCAGGGCGTCGCGCACGCGGCGCTCGGCCAGCCAGATACCCAGGTTCACCGCCTGGTGCCGCCACCAGGGCCACTCCGCCACCGGCTGGCCCGGCTCGACACCGAGTGCCTGCAACTGCCGGAGCATGGGTGCATCGGCAGCGGCCGGCGGGTTGTCGGCCATCAGCACCGCCAGGCGCTGGAAGAAGGCGCGGCCATCCAGCGCGCGCATCTGGAACAGCGGCGGCATCGACTTGCGCCCAGCGGCGGCCGGCGCCAGCGAGGCCTGTACCTGCCCGGGGCGCCATTGCGCCAGCGGCGTGAGGCTGATGCCGGCCTGGATCGCGTGGACGGTCGGGTAGTCCGCTACGCCGTTGGTCTGCACCCGGCCCAGCAACCAGGCCATGCGCGTGGGCGCACGCAGCAGGCTGAAGCCCTCCGGCACCTGGCCCTGCCAGCGTGGCCCCACCAGCAGGTAGCGGCCGGCGGCATTGCCGGTGGTACGCGGCCCGAGGGAAGCGAAGACGTTGGTCCAGGCATCGAGGAACTGCATGACGTTGTAGCGCCCGGTGGCCGGTAGTTCGAACACCAGCGGCCCCTGTTCCAGGTCCAGCCAGGCCACCGAATAGAGGGTGTCGACGTTGGGCCGGACGATCTCGCGGAAGCCCGCATCGGGAAAGCGCGGCACGTGCATCAGGCGGTTGATCGGCGCCATGTCGGCGGTGAAGTTGTCGCGGGTGATCTCGGTGAGCACCAGCGGGTAGCCGTACAGGTAGCCCTGGGCGGCGGTGCGGATCAGCTCGCGCTGGCTGAACAGCAGCAGCGCGGGCAGGACGATGAGCAGGGTCAGCGCCAACAGTGCGCGACGAAGCAACGGAGAGGTCTTCATGGCGATCTCGTGGGCGGCGCCTGGCACGGCGCCGCCGGGTCGGGTGGGTCAGCGCACCGTCAGGGCGATGGGGGCGTCCTCGAAGTCGAAGCAACCGAGGAAGGTCTTGATGTCCAGCAGGTTGCCGTCGACCTTCACATCGCCCAGCAGCGCGCCCTTGAGCAGGCCGTTCTCGCCGCTGATCACGGTGTCGAGGTAGGTCTTGTCGAAGGTCAGCTTCAGCGTGGTGCCCTCGGGGATGCCACGGTGCAGCTGGGCCACGCCACGGCGCACTTCCAGCGCCCACTCCTCGCCGATGTCGGGGAAGACGAAGCCCAGGGTGAGGTTCACGTCGGTGCTCTTCTCCGGGTCGATGCGGGTCACCCAGTTCTGCAGGAAGATGCGCGCCGGCAGGTTCTTCAGCATGTCCGGCGAGAGGAAGGCGTTGCGCAGGCCCTGGGACATCTGCAGCGCGGCATCGCCGTCGAGCTTGCCCTCCAGCTCCATGGCGCTCATCAGATACCAGTTGCGCCAGTTGATGTTCATGCTGGCGTAGCCCAGGCGACGGAAGCTGCGGGCCTTGATGTCGCGGGCGAGCGTGTCGTCGTGGTCGACGCGGATGGCGTAGCCGGCCAGCTCCGCCGCCCATTGCCAGTCCCCCTTCAGGTAGGCGTCGCCGGCGGCCAGCAGCAGCTTGTCGCGCCCGCCCATGAGGGCGATCAGGCGCTTGGCCTTCTCCGCCGGCGGGATCGGGTCGAGGTCCACCGGGTCGCCCTGGAACCAGCCCAGGTAGCCCTGGTAGATCTGCCGCACGCTGTGCTTCACGGTGCCGTAGTACTCGCGCAGGTAGGGCGTGTAGCCGGCCAGGTGCGGCGGCAGCTTGACCTTCTCCACCAGCTCGTCGGGGGTCAGGCCCTTGTTCATCCAGCGCACGGTCTGGTCATGGATGTAGGCGATGGCGTCGCGGGTCATGCGCAGCACCTCCTCCACCTTGTCGCGCCCGGACACCGGCTGGCCGTGCAGCGGCACCATGTAGTCGGCCTGGAAGGCGCGCAGCTTGTCGAGGCTCTGCACCCACACCACCGGGTCGCGGAACTTGGTGCCGCGCAGGGTGTGGACGTTGGGCAGGGTCGGGCCCTGGGTCACCTCGGCGCTGATCAGCACGCGGTTGTCTGGCAGGTAGAGGACGATCTCGTCCGGCGCCTCGCTGGGCACGTGGAGGAACTGCACCTTCAGCCCGGCGATGGTGGTATCGAGGGACTCCTTGAAGGTGATGGTCGGCGCGATGAAGGTGGAGGCGCCGCCGTGGGCCAGCGGGCCGAGGCCGGCGTTCATGTCCTTCTGGTCCGCCGGCGGCAGGGCCACGCCGAAGCTGTAGCCCGAGCGCATGCTGAGGATCGGGCCCACCAGCGCGCCCTGGGTCACCACGTTGTCCAGCAGAGTCTCCTGGGCGTAGATCTGCACCTCGCCGCTCCTGACCTGCTCCTCGCTGACGAAGCCCTTCACGCCGTTGATGTGGTCCGGGTGGAAGTGGGTGTAGACGATGGCCCTGATCGGCTTGGCGCTGATCTTGCGGAACTCCGCCAGCACCTTGCGCGACTGCTCGGCGGACTCGCCCGTATCGACGATGATCAGCCCCTCCGGCGCCTCGATCATCACGCTGTTGGCGAGGTTCCACCCCACCGCCGACCAGACGTTGTCGGCGATCTTGTAGACCTTCTCGTCGAAGTGGCGGGTGTGCTCGGCGAGCTCGGCGTTGATGCTCGGTTCCAGGGTCTCGTCGGGCAGCGCGGCGTCGGCGGCCCACGGCAGGGTGGCGGCCAGCAGCAGGCCGCCGAAGCGGGTGATGATGCGCATGGTGTCGGCTCGTTGTTGTTATGGGAGGCGACAGGCTGGCAGGCGCCGATCAATAATTCCAATGCATTCCCCTACCGGATTCGATGCGGAACACGCATGAACGACCTACGCCAGCTCCGCCACTTCGTCGCCCTCGCCGAACACGGCCACTTCGCCCGCGCGGCCGAGGCGGTCAACCTCAGCCAGCCGGCCCTGAGCCGCAGCATCCAGGCCCTGGAGGCCAGCCTCGGCTGCAGCCTGCTGGATCGCGGGCCACGGCAGATCACCCTCACCGCCCACGGCCGCCTGGTACTGGAGCACGCCCGGCGCCTGCTGGACGGCCGCCGGGCCCTGCACAGCGCCGTGGCCCAACTGGAGAACCTCGACAGCGGCGAGCTGCGCCTGGGTGCAGGCCCCTATCCCGCCGCGCGCCTGGTGCCGCGCGTGCTCGGCCGCTTCGCCGGGGCCCATCCGGGCGTGCAGGTGCAGTTGCGCATCGAGGACTGGCACGGCCTGCGCCACCAGTTGCTGGGGGACGCCATCGAGCTGTTCGTGGCGGATGTGCGCGAGTTCGAGGGCGACCCGCTGCTGCACATCACGCCCCTGCGGCGCCATGCCGGCACCCTCTTCTGCCGGCCGGGCCACCCGCTGCTGCGGCGGCCACGGCTAAGGGTCGAAGACCTGGCGGCCTACCCGCTGGCCGGCACCCAGCTGCCCGCAGAGGTGGCGCGGACCCTGGGCGCGCTGAACGACAAGGCGCAACCGCTGGGTATCGAGTGCAACAACTTCATGGTGCTCAAGGCGCTGGTGGCCGACAGCGAGGTGATCAGCATGGCGCCCTGGGACGTGCTCGCCGAAGACGTCGCCGCCGGCCGCCTGGCGGTTCTGCTGCCGGTGGACAACCAGGCCGCACGCTCGGCCTATGGCATCGTCAGCCACGCCGGGCGCAGCCTGTCGCCGGCGGCGCGGGCGATGGTGGAGTACCTGCTGGAAGAAGACGCCCAGCCCATTACCGGCTACTGACAACTCTCTGCGTTGCCATCGCTGCGTTGAAAACAGGCTCAAGACGCTCATCTACGGCTCGTAGACTCCGCTCTCTCACCTGTTTTCGCCTTGCGCTGACGGCCTCGCCGACGTTTCAGAGACCCCGCACTAGCGGCGGTTCTGCAGCGACCAGTCACTGCGGTGCGGGCGGATGGGGTTTTCGTGCGGGCGCACCTGGTAGGCCGGCGGCACGGCGTAGTTCGGGCGGCCGCCACCCTGGTTCCAGCCCTGCTGGGGCGGGCGGTTGCCGCCCCAGTTCTGCAGGCGCGGGGTGTAGTCGTGACGGCGCTCGTTCCAGTCCTGCCGGGGTTGGTTGCGGTTGTCCCAGCGACGCGAGTCGTGGCGGTCGTCATGGCGGTCGTAGCGATGGTCGTTGCGGCCGTCGTAGCGGCGGTCATGGCGCGGCGGCTGGTAGGGCTGCGGGCGCACCGGGTAGTAGCGCGGCTGATAGATGCGCTCGGTGCGGTAGTAGTAGGTCGGGGTGCCCTGGTAGTAGGTCGGCTGCTGCACCACATAGCCCCCACCGCCATAGCTGCGCGGATAGCCACGGTAATCGTCGTCGTAGTCGTAGACGGCACAACCACCCAGGGACAGGCCCAGCACAGCGATCAACATCGTTCGATAGGACATGGCGGCCTCCTTCGACCGCTGGGACGGTGCCAACGAATGTCGGCACCCGGGATTTCTCCCACAATCTTCGACACCGATTCCTACTGCCGGTGTGCATCCCTCCGTCGGCAAAATCCATTTCCAGTTATTACCGCGCACCAGCTTGAAGCGCCTCGCCCCAGAGGCGGGCACGCCAGGCGCCCGCAGATCACCCCATCTTCCCCCCGGCTCCCGCGCAGGCCCCGTCGCGCCTGGGCCTTCTGGTTTTGGCACGGCCTTCGCTAGGAGTCAGGCGTGCAAGAGCAACCCGGTGGAAGCCGGGGCACGCGGCACCACAATTTGCAATGGCTGGCTAGGGTTCCGGCTCGCGAAAGCGGGTGGCTGGTCCGAGAGCCGGCGACCTCCTCCGAGGTTACACGGCGGGACAAAAGCCCGGGAGAACGCGCCCCTGAATGCAGGGAAGTGCCGCGCCGCTCCTGCTGTCCCTAACCGAACTGGAGGTCATCCATGCGCAAGCCCCGTCTGTTCGCCGTACTCGCTGCCGGCCTAGCCGCCGCCATCAGCCTCACCTCCCACGCAGCGCAGAAGGACAGTTTCAACGTCTGCTGGACGATCTACGCCGGCTGGATGCCATGGGAATACGGTGCCACCCAGGGCATCGTCGACAAATGGGCGAAGAAGTACGGGATCGACATCAAGGTCACCCAGCTCAACGACTACGTCGAATCGATCAACCAGTACACCGCCGGCCAGTTCGACGGCTGCACCATGACCAACATGGATGCCCTGACCATCCCCGCCGCCGGTGGCGTTGACTCCACCGCGCTGATCGTCGGCGACTTCTCCAACGGCAACGACGGCCTGGTGATCAAGGGCGAGGGCAAGACCCTGGCCGACCTCAAGGGCATGTCGATCAACCTGGTGGAACTCTCGGTCTCCCACTACTTCCTGGCCCGCGCCCTGGAGCGCGCCGACCTCAGCGAGAAGGATGTGAAGGTGGTCAACACCTCCGACGCCGACATCGCCGCCGCCTTCGACACCGACGACGTCCAGGCCGTCGCCACCTGGAACCCGATGCTCGCCGACATCAAGGCCAAGCCGGGCAGCACCGAGGTCTTCGACTCCAGCAAGATCCCCGGCGAGATCATGGACATGATGGTGGTCAACAGCGAGACGCTGAAAGACAACCCCGCCCTGGGCAAGGCCCTGACCGGTGCCTGGTTCGAGATCATGGCGCTGATGTCCAGCGACAGCGCCGAGGGCCGTGCCGCCCTGGAGCACATGGCCAAGGCCTCCGGCACCGATCTCGCCGGCTACCGCTCGCAGCTCGCCACCACCCGCCTCTTCTACACCCCCAAGGACGCCCTGGAGTTCGCCACCAGCCCGAAACTGCCGGCGACCATGGACAAGGTGGCGCAGTTCTCCTTCAGCCACGGCCTGCTGGGTGAAGGCGCCAAGGATGCCGAGGCTGTCGGCATGAGCTTCGCCAAGGGCGTGGTCACCGGCGACAAGGGCAACGTCAAGCTGCGCTTCGACCCGACCTACGTGCAGATGGCCGCCGAAGGGAAGCTCTGAGCCACGTCGAACCGTAGGTTGGCGCAGAGCGCAGCGAAGCCCAACACCGCGATGTTGGGCCTCGTACCTCGGCCCAACCTACGACGCCCCACCGAACGAGACCTCGCCATGCGCCTGATCAACCGCCACCCCGACCGCGCCGGCCGGCTGATGCTGGTCCTGCTGCCCTTCGCCCTGCTGCTGTTCGCCTACTTCACCGGCTCGGCATCGCGTCTGGCGCAGAACCCCAACGACAAGCTGCTGCCCAGCGCCACGCAGATGGTCGAGGCGGTGCAGCGCCTGGCCTTCACCGAGGACAAGCGCTCCGGCGACTACCTGTTCTGGCAGGACAGCGCCTCCAGCCTCAAGCGCCTGGCCACGGGGCTGGCCATCGCCGCGCTGCTGGGCCTGTGCCTGGGCATCGCCGCCGGCACCCTGCCGCTGTTCGGCGCGCCGCTGTCGCCGCTGCTCACAGTGCTGTCGATGGTGCCGCCGCTGGCGATCCTGCCGATCCTGTTCATCGTCTTCGGCCTCGGCGAGCTGTCCAAGGTGATGCTGATCGTCATCGGCATCACCCCGGTACTGGCCCGCGACCTGGAGCAGCGCGCCCGGGAAATCCCCCGCGAACTGCTGATCAAGGCGCAGACCCTGGGCGCCAACACCTGGACCCTGGTGCTGCGCGTGGTGCTGCCGCAGCTGCTGCCGCGCCTGCTCATCTCCCTGCGCCTGGTGCTGGGCTCGGCCTGGTTGTTCCTCATCGCCGCCGAGGCCATCGCCTCCACCGACGGCCTCGGCTACCGCATCTTCCTGGTCCGCCGCTACCTGGCCATGGACGTGATCCTGCCGTACGTGGTGTGGATCACCCTGCTCGCCTGGCTGATGGACCTGGGCCTGCGCCAGCTCACCCGCCTGGCCTTCCCCTGGTACGAAGGAGCCAAGGCATGAGCGCCTTCATCGAAGTGAAGAACCTGTGGCAGGAATACGGCGACCAGGTGGTGCTGGAGAACCTCAGCCTGAGCGTCGCCGAAGGCGAGTTCTGCACCCTGGTCGGCGCCTCGGGCTGCGGCAAGTCCACCTTCCTGCGCATGCTGCTGGGCCAGGAAACGCCCAGCCGCGGCCAACTGCTGCTGGACGGCCAGCCCATGGTGGCCGAACCCGATGCCAGCCGCGGCGTGGTGTTCCAGCGCTACTCGGTGTTCCCCCACCTCTCGGTGCTGGACAACGTCGCCCTCGGCCTGGAGCTGCCCCGCGCACCGCTGTTCGGCCGCCTGTTCGGCGCAGCCAAGCGTGAGGCCCGCGAACAGGCCGCCGTGATGCTGGAGAAGGTCGGCCTCGGCCACGCCCTCGGCAAGTACCCCGCGCAGCTCTCCGGCGGCATGCAGCAACGCCTGGCCATCGCCCAGGCCCTGGTGATGAAGCCCCGCGTGCTGCTGCTCGACGAGCCCTTCGGCGCCCTCGACCCGGGCATCCGCAAGGACATGCACGACCTGCTGCTGGGCCTCTGGCAGGAAACCCGGCTGACCGTGTTCATGGTCACCCACGACCTGGCCGAAGGCTTCAGCCTCGGCACCCGGCTGATGGTCTTCGACAAGGTCCGCCACGACCCGCAGGCGCCCGGCGCCTATGGCGCGCGCATCACCTACGACATCCCCCTGAACAGCGACCGCCGCGCCGCGCGCGCCGCCGTCGAAGCCCTGCCGGAGCGCGTCACCCGTGCCCTGCAGCCCGCCCCGGCCCATTGAAAGGAGCCTGCCCATGACCGCATCCCTGGCCCTGCGCCCCACCCTCTATGAAGAAACCGTCCCCGGCGGCGGCCACACCTCCTTCGTCCTCAAGCGCGGCCAGCTGCTGCGCATCAGCGACATCGAGGGCGGCGCCAACGTCAGCCTGCTGCTGTTCAACGCCGCCGAGAAAAGCGAGCGCCTGAACCTGCCGGACAGCCTCAAGTGCCAACACACCGCCAAGCTCACCGCCGGCCATTGCCTGTACTCGGACATGGGCCGCGTGCTCGCCGCCATCACCGCCGACAGCTGCGGCTGGCACGACAGCTTCGGCGGCGTGCTCAACGCCGAGGAAGTGCGCGAGAAGTACGGCCAGGGCCGCTACCAGGAGTTGCGCAACGGCTTCTTCCGCAACGGCGTCGACAACCTGCTGGTGGAAATGGGCAAGTGGGACCTGAACCTGCAGGACCTGCTGATGTGCCTGAACCTGTTCAGCAAGGTCACCGTGGACGCCGACGGCGGCTTCCACTTCCAGCCCGGCCACTCGAAAGCCGGCGACCATGTCGAGCTGTACGCGCCGATGGACACCCTGGTGGTGCTCACCGCCCTGCAGCACCCCATGGACCCCGACCCCGTCTACGCGCCCAAGCCCGTGCAGCTGACCTGGCACAGGGTCGAGAGCGACGGCATCACCCTGCTCTGCCGCACCTCGCGCCCGGAAAACGGCCGTGGCTTCCACAACACCGAACGCCTGTACATCTGAGGGCCGCCCGATGAACCCGACTCCCAGCGACAAACACCCCGAAGCCGCCATCTACACCGCCGTGATCGCCGCCGGCGAACCCTTCATGACCGACGTGAAGGCCGGCCAGACCCTGCGTCTGCTCGACCTGGAGGGCAACCAGGCGGTGGACACCCTCTTCTACAGCGCGCGCAACCCCCGCGAGCGCTATGACGTGCAACGCACCCTGCGCAAGCAAAACCGCGTCTACCTCGGCCCCGGCAGCGTGCTCTATTCGAACCTCGGCAACCCCATGCTGAGCATCGTCGCCGACACCTGCGGCCGCCACGACACCCTCGGCGGCGCCTGCGCCCAGGAAAGCAACACCGTGCGCTACGCCCTCGGCACCCGCTACATGCACAGCTGCCGCGACAACTTCCTGCGCGCCAGCCTGCACGACGGCCGCCTGGCCAAGCGCGACATCAGCGCCAACATCAACTTCTTCATGAACGTGCCGGTCACCCCGGAAGGCGGCCTCACCTTCGAGGACGGCATCTCCGCCCCCGGCAAGTACGTCGAGCTGCTGGCGCACATGGACGTCATCGTCCTCATCTCCAACTGCCCGCAGCTCAACAACCCCTGCAACGGCTGGAACCCGACCCCGGCGCAGGTGTTGGTATGGGAGTGAAAGAGCAGCTGGAAGCGGGAAGCCGGAAGCGGGAAGCCTTTCGGCGCTGGCTGTTCCGCCTGTGCCAGAGCCGCTCAGGGCAATGCCTGCAAACACCGCCGAAAAAATCGGAGCCGACGCTCTAGCTTCTGGCTTCTGGCTTCTGGCTTCTGGCTTCTGGCTTCTGGCTTCTGGCTTCCAGCTTCCAGCTTCCAGCTTCCAACTGATGCTCCGCGGACGACCGTGGTGCAGACCCAATCCCGGCGGGACGGCCCGCCACCCATGAGGCCGACCTCATGTTCGAGAAATTGCTGATCGCCAACCGCGGCGCCATCGCCTGCCGCATCCTCCGCACCCTGCGCCAGCTCGACGTGCGCGGCGTCGCCGTGTACGCCGAGGCGGATGTCGCCAGCCTGCACGTCCAGCAGGCCGACGAGGCCCACAGCCTGGGCGACGGCCCGGCCGCCAGCACCTACCTGGTGGTGGAGAAGATCCTCGCCGTGGCCCGTGAGAGCGGCGCCCAGGCGATCCACCCGGGCTATGGCTTCCTCTCCGAGAACGCCGCCTTCGCCGAAGCCTGCGAGGCGGCCGGCATCGCCTTCGTCGGGCCGACGCCGGCGCAGCTGCGCGTGTTCGGCCTCAAGCACACCGCCCGTGCCCTGGCCAAGGCCGAGGGCGTGCCCATGCTCGAAGGCACCGAACTGCTGGAAAGCCTCGACGCGGCGCTGGTGGCCGGCGAGCAGGTGGGCTACCCGGTGATGCTGAAAAGCACCGCCGGCGGTGGCGGCATCGGCATGCGCGTATGCCGTTCGGCCAGCGAGTTGAGCGAAGCCTTCGAGGCGGTGAAGCGCCTGGGGCAGAACAACTTCAGCGACGCCGGGGTGTTCATCGAGAAGTACATCCAGCGCGCCCGCCACCTGGAAGTGCAGGTGTTCGGCGACGGCCGGGGCGAGGTGATCGCCCTCGGCGTGCGCGACTGCTCGGTGCAGCGGCGCAACCAGAAGGTGCTGGAGGAAACCCCCGCGCCCAACCTGCCCGCCGGCATGGCCGAGGACCTCTGCGCCGCCGCCATCCAGCTGGCCAAGGCGGTCGACTACCGCAGCGCCGGCACCGTGGAGTTCGTCTACGACAGCGAGGCCGAGCGCTTCTACTTCCTCGAAGTGAACACCCGCCTGCAGGTGGAGCACGGCGTCACCGAACAGGTCTGGGGCGTCGACCTGGTGCGCTGGATGGTCGAACTGGCCGCCGGCACCCTGCCCCCGCTCGCCGAGCTGGCGAAAGAGCTACGCCCCAGCGGCCACGCCATCCAGGCGCGCCTCTACGCCGAGGACCCGGGCCGCGACTTCCAGCCCAGCCCCGGGCTGCTCACCGCCGTGCGCTTCCCCGAGGCGGACGGCCGCGCCCTGCGCATCGACACCTGGGTGGAAGCCGGCTGCGAGATCCCGCCCTACTTCGACCCGATGATCGCCAAGCTGATCACCTGGGCACCGACCCGTGACGAGGCCAGCGCCACCCTCGACTGTGCCCTGGCCGACACGCTGCTCTACGGCGTGGAAAGCAACCGCGACTACCTGCGGCAGATCCTGGTCGACGCGCCTTTCGCCAGCGGCCAGCCCTGGACCCGCTGCCTGGAACACCTCGCCTACCGCGCCCACACCTTCGAAGTGCTCGGCGCCGGCACCCAAACCACGGTGCAGGACTACCCCGGCCGCCTCGGCTACTGGGCCGTGGGCGTGCCGCCATCCGGCCCCATGGACAGCCGCGCCCTGCGCCTGGGCAACCGCCTGCTGGGCAACGCGGAAGGCGCCGCCGCGCTGGAAATCACCATGAGCGGCCCCAGCCTGCGCTTCAACACCGACGCGGTGGTGGCCGTCACCGGCGCGTCGATCCCGCTCACCCTCGACGGTCAGCCGCAGCCTCTGAACACCGCGCTGCGGGTGCCAGCCGGTTCTATCTTGGCCCTCGGCACCATCGCCGGCGCCGGTGCGCGCAGCTACCTGTGCCTGCGCGGCGGCCTGCAGCTGCCGGACTACCTGGGCAGCAAGAGCACCTTCACCCTTGGCCAGTTCGGCGGCCATGGCGGCCGCGCCCTGCGCGCCGGCGACGTGCTGCACCTGCCGCCCCTGGCCGACCATGCAGCCGGCGCCAGCCTGCCCGAGGCCCTGTACCCACCGCTGCCCGAGGTGCGCCGCCTGCGCGTGATCTACGGCCCCCACGGCGCGCCGGAATACTTCACCCCGGCCTCGATCGAAACCTTCTTCGCCACCGCCTGGGAAGTGCACTTCAACTCCAGCCGCACCGGCGTGCGCCTGATCGGCCCGAAGCCGGAATGGGTACGCGAAAGCGGCGGCGAAGCCGGCCTGCACCCCTCCAATATCCACGACAACCCCTACGCCATCGGCGCGGTGGACTTCACCGGCGACATGCCGGTGATCCTCGGCCCGGACGGCCCCAGCCTGGGCGGCTTCGTCTGCCCGGTGACGGTGATCGAGGCCGACCTCTGGCAGCTCGGCCAGCTCAAGGCCGGCGACAAGGTGCGCTTCGAGCCGGTGGATGTCGCCACGGCGCGGGAGCTGGCCAAGGCAGGTGACCGCGAATGCACCACCCTCCGTGGGAGCGAATTCATTCGCGATGCGGGTAGCAGCCAAATCGCGGGTGAATCCGCTCCTACAAGTACGGCCAAGCTGTCGAGCCCCATCGTCCTCGACCTCGGCCAGGACGCCACACGCCTGGTCGCGCGCCTCTCCGGCGACACCCACCTGCTGTTGGAGATCGGCGCGGCGGAGCTGGACCTGGTGCTGCGCTTCCGGGGCCACGCGCTGATGCAGGCGCTGGAGGCCGAGGCGCTGCAAGGCGTCATCGACCTCACCCCCGGCATCCGCTCGCTGCAGGTGCACTACCAGCCGGAGACCCTGCCCCTGGAACGCCTGCTGCAAGTGGTCGCGGGGCTCTGGGACGGCGTCTGCGCCGCTGGCGACCTCACCGTGCCGTCGCGCATCGTCCACCTGCCGCTGTCCTGGGACGACCCGGCCTGCCAGCTGGCCATCGAGAAGTACATGACCACGGTGCGCAAGGACGCACCCTGGTGCCCGAGCAACCTGGAGTTCATCCGCCGCATCAACGACCTGCCCAACCTCGACGAAGTGCAGCGCACCGTGTTCGACGCCCGCTACCTGGTGATGGGCCTGGGCGACGTCTACCTCGGCGCACCGGTGGCCACGCCGCTGGACCCGCGCCACCGGCTGGTGACCACCAAGTACAACCCGGCGCGCACCTGGACGGCGGAGAACTCGGTGGGCATCGGCGGCGCCTACATGTGCGTGTATGGCATGGAAGGCCCCGGCGGCTACCAGTTCGTCGGCCGCACCCTGCAGATGTGGAACCGCTACCGCGAGGTGGCCGCCTTCGACGGCAAGCCCTGGCTGCTGCGCTTCTTCGACCAGATCCGCTTCTACCCGGTGAGCGCCGAGGAGCTGCTGCGCATCCGCCGCGATTTCCCCCTGGGCCGCTTCCCGCTACGCATCGAGCACAGCGAGCTGCGCCTGGCGGACTACCAGGCCTTCCTCGCCGCCGAGGCCGAGGGCATCGCCGCCTTCCGTGCCCAGCAGCAGGCGGCGTTCAACGCCGAGCGGGAACGCTGGATCGCCTCCGGCCAGGCGCATTTCGACAGCGAGGACCCGGCGCCGGAGCTGGGCGAGGACGCCCCGCTGGGCGCCGGCCAGCACGCCATCGAAAGCCATATCGCCGGCAACCTCTGGCAGGTGCAGGTGGAAGCCGGCGCCAGCGTGAAGGCCGGCGACGTGCTGGTGATCCTGGAGTCGATGAAGATGGAAATCCCCCTCACCGCCCCGCGCGATGGCGTCGTCCGCGAAGTCCGCGTGCAACCCGGTTCCCCGGTGCGCGCCGGCCAGCGGGTGGTGGTGATGGAAGAGGCGTAGGGGCCACACACGGCACGCCCCTCTCCATATTGTGGGAGCGAATTCATTCGCGATGGATCATCCGGCCGCTCGCAGCAAGGTGCCGGCGGCGGGTCTTTCGCGACTGAAGCCGCTCCTACAAGGCTGTGCCCGTTGCCATAAAGCGATCCATGTCGCGCGCCCGCACGCTGCGCATTGCCCATCCACCGCGACGGTTTTAGAGTGCGAGGCGGCAACGCACGCAAAAGGACCCGCCATGCAGCCGCAGAACCGCGATCAGGCGCAGCAACGCGCTGACGACATCCAGGCCTTCCAGCGTGAAGCGGAACGCCTGCGCCAGGAGCAGGCGCTGCCCCTGGACGACGCGCAGATGGCGCGCCTGGGCGAGCACCATCGCCGGGTGCTGGCCGACTTCCACGGCCGCTTCGATATCGACCCCGACAAGCAGGCCCGCCGCCTGTCCCTGAGCATGCGCATCGCCTCGCTGCTGGGTGCCCTGGCCCTGGGCGCCAGCCTGCTGTTCTTCTTCTACCAGTTCTGGGGCCTGCTGCCGGAGAGCGCGCAGGTGGTGATCCTGGTCGCTGCCCCGCTGATCGGCCTGGTGCTGACCTGGCAGGTGCGCCGTCGCGACCCGTCCGGCTACTTCAGCAAGCTGGCGGCGATGCTCACCTTCGTCGCCTTCGTGCTCAACCTGGTGATGCTCGGGCAGGTGTTCAACATCACGCCCTCCGACCGCGCCTTCCTGGCCTGGGGCGCCTTCGCCCTGCTGCTGGCCTACGGCTGCGATGCGCGCCTGCTGCTGGTGGCCGGGCTGATCTGCCTGATGGGCTTCATCTCCGCGCGGGTCGGCAGCTGGGGCGGCTGCTACTGGCTGCAGGTGGGTGAGCGCCCGGAAAACTTCCTCCCCGCCGCGCTGGCGGTGTTCCTGATCCCGCAGTTCGTCTCCCAGGCCGGCTACGCCGGTTTCGCCGCCACCTACCGCCTGGTGGGGCTGATCACCCTGTTCCTCACCCTGCTGGTCCTCGCCAACTGGGGCAGCGCCAGCTACCTGCCCGGCAGCCACGACCTGATCGAGGGCGGCTACCAGCTGGCCGGCTTCGTGCTCGCGGCCCTGGGCATCTGGCTGGGCACCCGCCGCGACTGGCCCGAAGTGGTCAACGGCGCCCTGACCTTCTTCATCATTTTCCTCTACACCAAGCTCTTCGACTGGTGGTGGGAGCTGATGCCCAAGTACCTGTTCTTCCTGCTGCTCGGCCTGATCGCCGTGCTCATCCTGCTGGTCCTGGGCCGCCTGCGCCGCAGCTGGCTGAAAGAGGAGGAACGCCCATGAGCGCCTTCGACCGCACCTACGCCCTGCCCGCCGCCCTGGCCCTGGTGCTGGCCACCAATGCCGTGGTGCTCGGCGGCGCCTGGTACAACCGCTCGGGCGAGCCCGAAAGCAGCCTGCGCCTGACCCAGCGGGAAGTGCACCGCGACTACAACGGTTTCGGCTGGGGCAACGACGAGAACAGCGGCCTGGCGCTGGACCTTGACTGGCGCGTGCTGCCCCTCGACGAGGAGACCGGGCGCTACCGCGGCGACTGGCTGGAGGCCGACCGCCTCGTCGAGCTCGGCTTCCCGCCCTACGCGGCGGGCGAGGAAATCGACCTGAACACCCGCGAAGCCTTCCTGGTCCTGGAGTTGGACGGCCCCGCCCACCAGCAGGCCCTGCGACGCGCCGAGGAGCAGCTGCGCGAGGCCGGCGAGGCCCTGGCCCGCGACCCCGGCGACGAGGAACGCCAGGAACGCGAAGCGGACGCCCGCCAGGCCCTGGAAGAAGAGCGCGAGACCGCCAGCCGGCTGTTCGTGGTGGACGTCGGCCTCGATGCCGAGGCGCTGCGCGCGCGCCACCCCGATCGCCAGCGCTATGCCGTGGTGCGTGGCGAGATCTACGCCTGGCTGCGTACCGACGGCAGCAAAACGCGCATGGTGGGCCAGGTCTCGCGGCTCGCAGTGCCGGCCGTGCAGGTGCCCCTGCGCTGGCGCGAGGCGCTGGAGAGCCAGGTGCGCGACAGCGCCTACCTGCCGTCCAAGGGGCCGCTGGAACTGCAGCTGAACTTCGGCAAGCGCCTGGAGCCGTGGATCAGCGAGGTGGTCGTACCCGCAGGATGAAAGACGGGGCACGCCGCCCGTGACGCGGCCCCGACGAGTGGATAGCATAGTGCCATTCGATCAGGGACCCCCTCGCCCGATGCCTTCCAGCCCCCGTTCCAGAAAGAGCCAGCACCTGCTGGTGGTGCTGCTCGTGCTGCTGCTCGCCAGCGGCTTCCTCGTCACCTCGCTGGTGAGCTACTACGCCTCCCTGGAGTCGATCCGCGACAGCATCGTCAACACCGAGCTGCCGCTGACCTCGGACAACGTCTACTCGGAGATCCAGAAGGACCTGGTACGGCCGATCCTCATCTCTTCGATGATGAGCCGCGACACCTTCCTGCGCGACTGGGCCATGCAGGGCGAGCAGGACCCGGGGCAGATGACCCGCTACCTGCGCGAGGTGCAGGAACACTACGGGGCCTTCACCAGCTTCTACATCTCCGAGCGCACCCAGACCTACTACCAGGCCAAGGGCGTGCTGAAGAAGGTGCGCGAGGACGAGCCACGCGACGTCTGGTACTACCGCGTGCGTGACATGAAGGAGCCCTACGAGATCAATGTCGACGTCGACATGGCCAACCAGGATCGCCTGACCATCTTCATCAACTACAAGGTGCTGGACTACGACGGTCGCTTCATCGGCGCCACCGGCGTAGGCCTGACGGTGGATGCGGTGGTCAAGCTGATCGATGCCTACCAGGAACGCTACGAGCGCTCCATCTACTTCGTCGACACCAGCGGCAAGCTGGTGCTGACCAGTGCCCAGGGCGGGCCGATGGGCGCGCAGGTCGGGCAGAACCTGGCGGATATCGATGGCATGCGCGACCTGGTGGCCAAGTTGCCGCGCCCCCAGGGCGGCGACTTCACCTGGAGCGAAAAGGGCGACAGCCACTACCTGAACGTGCGCTTCATTCCCGAACTGGACTGGTACCTGTTCGTCGACAAGGCCGAGGAAGGCGCCCTGTCGCACATCCGCAACACGCTCTACCTCAACCTGCTCATCTGCCTGGCGGTCACCACTGTGGTGCTGATCCTGCTCAACCTGCTGGTGCGCCGCTACCAGCTGCGCATCGCCGCGCTGGCCACCACCGACGTGCTCACCGGCCTGCCCAACCGCCGGGGCTTCGACATCCTCGCCGGCCAGGCACTGCAGGAGGCACGCCGCGAGCAGCGCCCGCTCACCGCCCTGCTGCTGGACCTCGACCACTTCAAACTGCTCAACGACAGCCACGGCCACCTGGCCGGCGACCAGGTGCTGCAGGGTTTCGCGCAGAACCTGAAAAGCGGCCTGCGCCAGTCGGACATCATCTGCCGCTGGGGTGGCGAGGAATTCATCCTGCTGCTCAAGGACACCGGCACCGCCACGGCCTTCGAACTGGCGGAGAAGCTCCGCGAGCAGGTGCAAGCGCAGCGCTACCGCTTCGAGGGCAAGGAATTTCAGGTGACGGTGAGCATCGGCCTGGCCGAGATGCACCCGGACGACAGCCTGCACAGCCTGATCGGCCACGCCGACCGCGCGCTCTATCGAGCCAAGCAGGCAGGACGCAACCGCGTGTGCAGCGAACCGGGCGGCGGGGAGTGACGGAAGGCGGAACGGCTGGCGACGGTGAGCGCGCAGCGGCTCAGGCCATCACATCAATGGTATTGCCGAGATTCGGCGGGTTGCTGGAGACCGGCGAAGGCACCGCCTCCAGCAGCGCCAGGGCGCTTTGCGACTGAATGTCCATCGACTGCTTGAGCACGGCGATCTGCACCTTCATGGCGAGCTGGGCGGCGCTGGCGTCGGAGATGGAAGCGGCGGATACGTCCACGCTTTTCGAGTCCCGGGGCGGTGTGTTCGGAGTGGATTCTGAGGCCCATGGCCGCCCCTGAAAAGCACCGTCAGTCGCCTGGAACCCGCGCCGTTGCGCTTGCGGCAGCCTTCCCAAAGCACAGAACCGTAGGATGGGTAGAGCGAAGCGAAACCCATGCGGATCGGCACGGCCCATGATGGGTTTCGCGGGGCTCTACCCATCCTACGTGCTGTGGGATTCGCGAAATTCTCGCGCACCGTGCCTTCGCGGTTGAAAGCGCTCCCACAAAGGGCTCGCGGGTTTCACCCGGCCTACGGGTCCAGCCTCGACCGGAGGATGGGTAGAGCCTGGCGAAACCCATGCGGAGGCCAACGTGGGAGCCGTGCCGCCCGATCAGAAATCCCGCTTGTAGAACAAGTCCAGGGAGCTGGCGAGGCCGCTGGCGGCTTCGATGTACAGGCGCTTGGTGAGTTCGTAGCGCAACGCGACGACGCTGGTGGGTTCGAGCACGCCGAGGCCGTAGCGGATGCTGAGGCGGTCGGTGAGCACGCCGGTGGCGCCGTCGTCGCCGATCTGGAAGTCCTTGAGGCCGAGCTTCTGCGCCAGCTCCGAGGTCAGCGGCGCACTGCCGGACAGGCCCAGCGCCAGTGCCGCCTGGCCCAGTGCGTTGCCGTCGCTGCCGCGCTCCAGCGGACGGCCCAGCACCAGGTAGGACAGTGCCTGCTCCTGGCTCATGGCCGGGGTGGAGAAGACCTGGGTGGTGGGCTCGTCGGCGCGGCCGTTGAGGCGGATGCCGGCGGTGACGTCACCGATCTTGCGCACCGCCTCGACGTCCAGGTAGGGCTGGTCCAGCGGCCCGGCGAACAGCAGGCGCGCCCGGCGCAGGTCGAGGCGCTGGCCGTAGGCGCGGTAGCGGCCGTTCTTCAGGTTGAGCTCGCCGCGCCCGGCCAGGTTGTCGCCCACCTTGAGGTGGCCGACGAGGTCGGCGGTGAGGCCGAAGCCGCTGAAGGACAGGCGCTCCTGGCCCACCTCGACGTCGACGTCCATGGCCAGTTGCAGCGGTGCCTGCTCGTCCTCCTGCTCACCCACCAGGTGCGCGTCCGGCGAGACCTTGACCGCCTGGGGCGGCAGCTCGCGGATCTTGATCTGCCCCCGGGGCACCCGCACCTTGCCGGTCAGTGCCAGGCGCTGGTCGGCCAGGCGCACCCGCAGGTCGGGGTCCACGTCCAGGTTGGCGTAGGGCTCGACCACCACCGGCAATGAACTGCCGCGGAGCGCCAGGTCCATGTCCAGGCCCTGGCTCCAGGCCAGGGTGCCGGAGAGGGTGCCGTTGCCTTTCTCGCCGCTGCGCCAGGCGCCGCTCAGTTCCAGGCTCTCGCCGGCGATGCGGGCATCCAGGTTCAGGTCTTCGATGCGGGTGGGCAGGTCGCCGCCGGCCAGCTTGCCGCCGTGCAGGCGCACCTGGCCCAGCACGTTGGGCGCCAGCAGGGTGCCGCCGAGGGTGCCGGCACCGTCCAGCTGGCCTTCCAGTTCCTCGACACCGGCGACGAAGGGGCGCAGCACGGCGAGGTCCAGCCCTTCAAGGCGGAAGTCACCGGACAGCGGCTTGCGCAGCGGACGCGGGTCGAGCCGGGCGTCGACCTGCAGGCGGCCGAGGCGCTCGCCCTGGAACAGCAGGCGACTGTCGATGCTCTGCGGGCGCAGGGTGCTTTCCAGGCGCATGGCCTGGTAGGGGAAGTCGACCCATTTGCCGTCCTTGCCCTCCTCGCGCAGGCGCAGCACGCCGTTGCTGGCGTCCAGCTGCACGCGGCCGCTGGGGCCACGCGCGGGCAATTCGAGCTGCACATCGCCGTCGAGCGTGCCGTGCCAGGCGAAGTCGTCCGGCAGCCATTCGGCCAGGCTGTCGAGGGGGAAGTCGCGCAGGCGGTAGTCGAGCTTGGGCTCGGGGAGCAGGCGCTGGTCGCCGCCACAGAGGCTGGCGGGGCCGGAGCGCCAGCAATGGGCGCCCAGTTCCAGGTGACCGTCGGCCAGGCGTTGCAGCTTCGCGGGTTGCTCCAGGCGCCAGTCCTGGCCGCCGCTTTGCAACTCGCCCCGGCTCAGGCGGCCGCGCCAGTCGCCTTTGTCCAGCACACCGTCGAGGGCCAGTTGCAGGTCGAGCAAGGGGCCTTGCAGGCGTGTTTCCAGCTGCTGCCGCTGTTTGTCGCCCGAGGCCTTGAGGCTGAGGTCGCCCAGGGCCTTGTCGCCGGCCTGGAGCTGGCTGGCGTCCAGCTGCAGGGTGGCGTTCTGCCGTTCATCCAGCCGCGCCTGCAGGGTCAGCTGGCGCAGGCGCTGGTCGCCCATGCCCAGGCGATCGCCCTTGAGGTCCAGCTGCCCCTGGGGTGCGTCGGCGCTGCCGGCCACCACCAGCTTGCCGGTGAGCCCGCCGAACAGGCCGGGCCAGAGCTGGCCCAGGCGACCCAGGGCAATGTCCAGCTGGCCGTCCAGGCGCTGGCCGAGGCGGCCCTTGCCATCGATACGGTTGTCGCCCAGGCGGACCTGCAGCTGGCCCAGGTCCCAGCGCTGGCCGGCGCCCTCGGCCACGGCCTTGAGCAGCGCCGGCTGGCCGCGCAGCTGGCCCTTGAGATCGAGGTCGGCCTTGAGTTCGAGCTGCTGGCGGAAGCGGCCCTTGCTCGCCAGGGTGCCGGCCAGGCGGCCCGGCAATTCGGCCAGCCAGTAGGCCGGGTCGAGGTCGCTCAGGGTCAGTTCGCTGTCCCAGTCGACGCCGTCAGCGAAGCCCAGCAGCAGGCGGCCCCGGGCCTTGCCCTGCCCGGCCTTCAGTTGCAGGTCGGGCAGCTCGACGCGGGCCAGGTCACCCTGCAGCGGGCTGGCCAGGCTGAAGTCGCCTTCCGGCCCTTTGAGCGCGGCGTCGAAGCGGCCCTGGTAGCGGCCCTCGCTGAAATGCACCTCGCCGTCCAGGCGTTGCAGGGCCACGGGGGGCTCCTGCTCCTGGGGGTAGAGGCGCTGCCAGGGAAAATCGCGCCAGGCCAGCTGGGCGTCGATGGCCAGGGCCTGCTGCCAGTCGATGCGCCCCTGCAGCTGCACGCTCTGTTCGGCGGCGGCGCTGAGCAGCAGGCGCTGGATCTCGGCCCCGGCGGCGGTGACCTTGCCGGCCAGGTCGAGAGCGACATCACCGCCCTGCCCCGGCAGGTTGGCGCGGCCCTGCACCGTGTAGCCCTGTTGCAGGTCGCCCTTGGCGTCCAGCTCCACGCGTTGCAGGGTGAGGGTGTCCGGCAGCCCGGCCTGGGCCTTGAAGGCGGCAGCGCGGATGCGCGCGCTGGCGGGAAGGTGCGGCGCCAGGGGCTGCAGCTGGCCGTCGAGGGTGGCGGCCAGGTAGCCGCTGCTGGTCGCCTGGGCCGTGAGGGTGCCTTGCAGGTCGCCTTTCGCCTCCAGGGCCAGGGACCAGCTCTGGCCGTCGACGGCGGGCAATTGCAGGCTGCCGCTGGCCTCGAGCGGCCAGCCGTCGCGGGGTTGCAGCGTGCCCTGGAGTGCCAGGGCGAGATCACCCAGGCGCAGGCCGGCTTCCTCTATATGCAGGCCGTCGCCCAGCCATTGGGCACGCAGGTGCAGGCTGCTGAGCTCGCTGCCGTCCAGTTCGAAGCGCTGCACACGCACCTCGCCCAGGCGGATCGCCAGGGGCAGGTCCAGGGCAGGCAGTTGCAGCGGCTCGTCGGAAGGCTCGCCGCCCGGGGCCAGGTTCAGGGCCACGTCGTCGGCCGCAAGCGTGTCGATGCACAGGGTCAGCTGGAGCAGGCACCCAGGCGACCACTCCAGTACCGGGGCCGTGATCGACAGCCTGTCGCCGTCCTGCTGCCAGGCCAGGTGCTCGGCGCTCCAGCGCCCACCAAGCGTGCCCTTGAAGCCCTCCACCGTGAGACCGGGCACCCGCGCCAGCAGCCAGCGGCCTCCGGCTTCGCTGAACAGCAGCGCAGCGACGCCCGCCAGCGACAGGGCGAGAGCGCCGACTACCGCGAGCAGGCCGAGCCTGAGCCCGCGCCTCACAGTTCGGGCCCCATGGAGAAGTGGATGCGGAAGCCGCCGGGGTCATCCAGCGCCTTGGCCAGGTCGAGGCGGATCGGCCCCACCGGCGATACCCAGCGCACACCGATGCCGGCACCGGTCTTCATCGCCGCGTTGAGCGAGTCCATGGCGTTGCCGCGGTCGACGAAGGCGGCGATGCGCCAGCGCTCGGCCACCGGGTACTGGTATTCGGCGCTGCCCACCACCAGGTAGCGACCGCCGACCTTGTTGCCCTGGCGGTCCTCGGGGGACAGGGTCTGGTAGTCGTAGCCGCGCACGCTCTGGTCGCCGCCGGCGAAGAAACGCAGCGAGGGCGGGATGGCGCCGAAGTCGGTGGTGGCGATGCCGCCGAGCTGCACCCGCGCCAGCACCCGGTGCCCGCCAGGCAGGGTGTAGAGCCCCTTGGCCAGGGCGCTGGCGTAGGTCATGTCGGCATCGGAAAGGATGCCTTCCTTGGCGGCGCGCAGGTCCGCCTGCAGGTGGTAGCCCTGGCTGGGGTCGAGGCGGTTGTCGCTGCGGGTGACGCTGTAGCCGATGCCGGGGATGAGGAAGCTGCTGCGACCGTCCGGGCTGCCGTCGCCGAAGTCGTAGCTTTCCTGCTCCCAGCGCAGGGAGACGACGCGCTGCCAGTCGTCCGGCAGTTTCGATTGCCACTGGGTGCCGAGGGTGAAGCGGCGGCTCTCGACGTCCACCAGTTCCTCGCGCTGGAAGCCGCTGGTGAAACGCAGGCTGTCGGTCAGCGGCGGGTCGAGGGGGATTTCGTACCAGGCACCGACGTTCTGCCGCGCCGCGGACACTTCGGTCTCGGCGCCCAGGCGATGGCCCTGGGGGTTGACCCAGTGGCGCGTCCAGTTGGCCCGCGCACGTGGCCCGACGTCGGTGGAGAAACCGACCCCGAGCCCCATGGTGCGCGGCTTGACCGCACCGAGCTGGACCTTGACCGGTATCCGCCGGCCCTCCCCCGGGTCGGGCAGCGCATCCACCCGCACCTCGTCGAAATAGCCGCTGGCCTGCAGGTTCTGGCTGAGCTTGGCCACCAGGTCGGCGTCATAGGGGGTGTTGGGAGGGAAGGGAACGAGTCGCGCCAGCAGCGCGTCGTCGAAGGGCGTATCGCCCTGGAAGCTGACCCGGCCCAGGTCGTAGCGCGGGCCACTGGCGTACACCAGCTCGATGTCGGCGACGCCGGCACGGGGATCGATATCGAGGCGCTGGGACGTGAACCTGCCATCGAAGAAGCCGTAGCGCAGGGCCTGGTTCTGGATGAGTTTCTTGGCGTCCTCGTAGGCGCCGTGGTTGAGCGGCTGGCCAGGCTTCAGCGCCTTGCTCTCGGGTACACGGAAGGCCTTGAGGGCGCGGGCCTCGCCGTCGACGCGCACGTTCACGTTGCGCAGGCGCACCGGCTCGCCGGGCACGACGACCAGCTGCAGCCTGGGGTCGTCGCCCGGGAGTACGCGGCTGTCGATGTCCGCCTGGTAGTAACCGAGAGCCTGCACGGCCTGCCGCGCCTGCTCCTCGGCGGCACGGCGATAACGACGCAGGGCGATTTCGTCACGGTCACCGAGGCTGCCGATGAAGGCCTCGATATTGGCCTTCACCGCAGCATTGGCGGGGGTCACCTTGACGTCCAGCGAGGCCTTGGCCAGCGCGGTCGAACAGAGGCACGACAATCCGAGCGCGAGCAGCCCACGCAATCCTTGGAACACATTCATGCGCGGGATGCTAGCACGGCTTGCCGGAAGTCTTCCTAGGCGTTCGCCTGCAGCGCCGGCGTCGGGTTGGGATGGAAGAACACGTGCTCCCGCACCGGCCCGAGGGCCACTTCGCCGATCTCCTCGTAGCCCTGGCGCTTGTAGAAATCCAGGTAGCGCGCGTTGCCGGTATCGAGCACCACGCCCTGGGAGCCGGCGTCCTCGGCGCACCAGTCATGCAACGCCTGCAGCAGCTTCTCGCCCAGGTGCTTGCCCTGGAACTGCGGGTGGATGCCCAGCAGCGGCAGCACGTGGTAGGGCCCGGGCGGCAGGCAGGCGAGCACGGCGTCGTGGTACTCCAGGTAGCGCTTGGTGCAGCGGAAACCGGTGGTCATCAGCATGCGCAGCCGCCAGCCCCAGCTTTCGGTGATGTCCAGCCGGCGCTGCGGCGGCGCGATCAGGGCGATACCCACCAGGCGATCCTCGATCAGCAGGCCGATGGCCGGCAGGTCCTCGAGGAAATGCTGCTGCACCAGCTCGCGCACCGTGGCACGCACGCGCTGGTCATAGCCGGCGCGCTCGGCCTCGAAGAGGTAGGCGAAGGTGGGTTCGTGGCGGTAGGCGTGGTAGAGCAGCGAGCGGGCCTCGCGGGCATAGCCGCCGTCGAGCATGCGGACTTCAACCGGCGCGGTGGGTACGTATCCGGGCATTCACGGTGACCTCGTTTGTTATGTGGTTATCAGGCCCACAGGCAAGGTAGCACCGCCCCCAGGGCCTCGCCACACGGGTGGCAGGGCGTGCCGACGATGGGCTAGGATCGGCGTTTTTCCAGGGTGGCTCAGTCATGAAGATCGTTTCCTTCAATATCAACGGCCTGCGTGCCCGTCCTCACCAGCTCGAAGCGCTGATCGCCAAGCACCAGCCGGACGTGATCGGCCTGCAGGAAACCAAGGTCGCCGACGACCAGTTCCCCGAGGCGGACATCCGCAAGCTCGGCTACCACGTGCACTACCACGGCCAGAAGGGCCACTACGGCGTCGCCCTGCTCTCGCGCCAGGAGCCGCTGGCCCTGCACAAGGGCTTCCCCAACGATGGCGAGGATTCCCAGCGCCGCTTCATCTACGGCACCTTCGCCGATGCCCAGGGCAACCCGGTGACGGTGATGAACGGCTACTTCCCCCAGGGCGAGAGCCGCGACCATCCGATCAAGTTCCCCGCCAAGCAGCGCTTCTACGCCGACCTGCAGGAACTGCTGCAGGGCCGCTTCCAGCCGGACCAGCCGCTGGTGGTGATGGGCGACATCAATATCTCGCCGGAAGACTGCGACATCGGCATCGGTGAGGAGAACCGCAAGCGCTGGCTGAAGACCGGCAAGTGCAGCTTCCTCCCCGAGGAGCGCGAATGGCTGGCGACCCTCAAGAACTGGGGCCTGGTGGACAGCTTCCGCCACCTCCACCCCGAGGTGAACGACCGCTTCAGCTGGTTCGACTACCGCAGCCGCGGCTTCGAGGACGACCCCAAGCGCGGCCTGCGCATCGACGTGATCCTGGCCACCAGCCCGCTGCAGGCACGCATCCGGGACGCCGGCATCGACTACGAGCTGCGCGGCATGGAGAAACCCTCCGACCACGCACCGATCTGGCTGGAGCTGAGCTGACCCCGCCCGGGTTCCGGCAGGCACAAAAAAGCCCATCTCACGATGGGCTTTTTCATTTGCGCCGCACTCAGACCCGTTCGATCTTCGGCGTGGTGCCGAGGGTCATGATGTTCTCGATGGCCGCTTCCAGGGTCGGCTCGGAATCATAGAGGTGGCTTTCGAGGATCACCTCGCGCCCGGCCTTGAGGCGGAAATAGTTCTTGCCGCCGGTGGCCATGCGGCGCTCGTAGCGGTCTTCGTTGGCGCAATGGTTGCGGAACAGCGCGATGGCGTTCTCGGCGCTGTCCCGGCAGGGGTAGCGGCCGCTCTGCAGCACGACCTGCGCCTCCCGGGTCTTCAGGCGGAAGCGATACTCACCATTGCCATACTTCTTCAGCTCGAACCAACTAGCCATTTCCAACTCCTTAGCTACGCGTGGATGCACCCCAAAAACGAGGCCTGGTGCCTGGCACGGGCGAGCGAGGGACGCTTGAGCTTCCTTGCCTGCCGCCCGGCCAGACAAAGTTGCGAACCATACCGATGTCACCGCGAGCGGTATGCCGGCCGAGCGGGGCACCCGGCGTAGGCCCTGGTCCATGCAGGGGCCGGAAAGAGCCCAGGGCAGAGCGCCCTGTCATATCTTCGTCACCTCGCTGACTTAATCTCGCGGCATTTCCCAGCCACCCCTAGCGATAAGGCCCGCCGCACGATGCGCGACCTCTGTGAACGTGATATCTGGAGCCGGACCCTCAGCCTGCTGCTGCTCGGTTTCGTCTGCTACGCCCTGCCCTGGTCGGTGTTCGCCGCCCTGCCCCTGCCCGCCGACAAGAGCCCGGTGCTGCGCATCCAGGGCTCCAACACCATCGGCGCCAAGCTCGGCCCGGCCCTGGTGCGCGGCCTCATGGAGGAGGAAGGCCTGGGCGGCATCCGCCAGGAGCCCGGCACCCAGGAGAACGAAGTGCAACTGGTGGGCAGCGCGCCCAACGGCCGGGAAGTGCGGATCACCGTGGCCGCCCACGGCTCGGGCACCGGCTTCGTCGCCATCAAGGACGGCAGTGCCGATCTCGCCGCGTCCTCGCGCCCGATCAAGGATGCCGAGGCCGGCGATCTCTCGGTATTCGGCGACCTGAAGAGCCGCTACGGCGAGCATGTGATCGCCATCGACGGGCTGGCCATCGTCGTCAACCCGGGCAACACCCTGACCAGCCTGAGCACCGAGGAGCTGGCACGCGTCTTCGCCGGCGAGGTGAAGACCTGGGAAGAGATCGGCGGCAAGGGCGGTGCCATCCACCTGTACGCCCGCGACGACAAGTCCGGCACCTTCGACACCTTCAAGGAACTGGTGCTGGCCGCCCACGGCAAGAGCCTCGCCGCCAGTGCCAAGCGCTTCGAATCCAACGACAAGCTCTCCGAAGCCGTCAGCGCCGATGCCGCCGGCATCGGCTTCGTCGGCCTCGCCTCGGTGGGCAAGTCCCGCGCCGCCGCCATCGCCGATGGCGAGTCCCAGGCCATGGCGCCGTCGGTGACGCAGATCGCCACCGAGGACTACCCGCTCTCGCGCCGCCTGTTCTTCTATATGAAGCCCGGCGAGAAGAACCCCTGGGCCCAGGCCCTGGTGCGCTTCGCCCAGGGCCCGCGCGGCCAGGCGATCGTCGCCCAGACCGGCTTCGTCGCGCAGACGGTGCAGGCGGTCAAGGTCGCCGCCCAGCCCGACATGCCCAGGGCCTACCAGCAGCTGGCCCGCGATGCCCAGCGCCTGTCGGTGAACTTCCGCTTCCAGGAGGGCAGCGCCAACCTCGACAACAAGGCCCTGCGCGATGTCGAGCGCGTGCTGGACTACCTCAAGGAGAACGGCAAGCTGAGCAACCAGGTGACCCTGGTGGGCTTCGGCGACCCCAAGGCCGACCCGGGCCGCGCCGCCCTCCTCTCCAAGCTGCGCGCCATGGCCGTGCGCCGCGAGCTGGCCAAGGCCGGCGTGTCCTTCCGCGAGATCACCGGCCTGGGCGATGAGCTGCCGGTGGCGGCCAACAGCGAGGAAGGCCGCATCAAGAATCGCCGGGTGGAAGTCTGGGTCTACTGATCGATCCGACCTCCCGCGTCATCGTCGCCCCTGCCCGGTTCGCTCCGTACAGGGGCGATTCTTTCTGGGGATTGCCGGCTGCTTCGCGAGCAGAGCTCGCTCCTACAAGGCGCGCAGCCCGACACCGAGCATGACCGTTGCGTAGGGTGGAGGTCGCTCTTTACCTCCACCAGGCGGAGCCGATTTTGGAGAAAGCCGGAGCGGTGGGCTGAAGCGGAACGCCGCCCGGCCCACTACGGTGATGAAGTCGCCCCGTCGGAGCCAGCACCGAATTCCCTTCGCACTCCCCGCCCCTTGCGCAGTCGAAAACCTTGACCGCGCGCAATGAAATGAAACCTTGCCGGTTTTCCGGATTCCATCGCTGCGCTAGCCTTCCCTCATGTGACGCCGGGCCCCTCTGACGGTTTGCACCCGCCATGTCGGAGTCACTGTTGAGCATTCAACACGACAAGCAAGGAGGGGCTCATGTCAGCTCTGCACACGTTCCTGTTCGCCGATTTCCTCGGCACCGCCACCTGGCTGTGGCTGGTGTTCATGGCCATCGTCCTCGGCCTGCTGGTGTTCGACCTCGGCGTCCTGCACCGCGACCAGCATGAAATCGAGATGCGCGAGAGCCTGCTGCTCTACAGCGGCTACTTCTGCGTGGGCGTCGCCTTCGGCGGCTGGGTCTGGTACGAGCTGGGCGCCCAGGCGGCGCTGGAGTTCTACACCGGCTTCCTGGTGGAGCAATCGCTGTCGATGGACAACGTGTTCGTCATGGCGATGATCTTCGGCTTCTTCGCCATCCCCCGCCGCTACCAGCACCGCGTGCTGTTCTGGGGCATCCTCGGGGTGATCGTGCTGCGCGCGCTGATGATCGGCCTGGGCACCGCGCTGGTGAAGGAGTTCGACTGGATCCTCTACATCTTCGGCGCCTTCCTGCTGTTCACCGGGGTGAAGATGCTGTTCGCCCGCGAAGAGGCCGAGCGCGACCTGTCGCAGAACCGCGTGCTGCAGTTCGTGCGCCGGCACATGCGGGTCACCGACGAGATACATGGCGCGCACTTCTTCGTGCGCCTGAAGGACGCCTCCGGCCGCACCCTGCTCTGGGCCACCCCGCTGTTCCTCGCCCTGGTGCTGATCGAACTGGCTGACCTGGTGTTCGCCGTCGACAGCGTGCCGGCGATCTTCTCCATCACCCAGGACCCCTTCATCGTCTACACCTCCAACATCTTCGCCATCCTCGGCCTGCGCTCGCTGTACTTCGCCCTGGCCGCGCTGATGCACCGCTTCGTCTACCTCAAGTACGCCCTCGCCCTGGTGCTGATCTTCATCGGCGGCAAGATCTTCCTGCACGGCTTCATCGGCAAGATTCCCGCGCTGCTCTCTCTTGGCGTAACCTTTGGCCTGCTTGCCGGTGGCGTGCTGCTGTCCCTGTTCAAGACGCGCAACCGCCCGCAGGCCTCTTCAGCCGGAGACTGAGAATCGATGCGAAACGTGCAGATCGTAGTGCTCGAACAACGGGGTCGAGTGATCTGGCAGGTAAAGATGGGACAACGCGGGGTGAGCTTCCACGAAGAGCTCGCCGCGCGTACCTTCGCCGCCCAGCTGCACATGCGCCTGGAGTGGCTGCGACAGCAGCGCGACGCCGCCAACGCCGTTTCCCAGGAGCCCTCCCACCCCCACCAGGATTGACTCCAGGGCGCGCTTGACCCTCACGCGACGTCAGGCCCGAGGATGCCGCCAGGCACGCGAGGAGAGACAAGGACATGCCTTTGAAAGTCGGTGAACTGGCCAAGCGCTGCGGGCTGACCGTGCGCACCCTGCACCATTACGACCAGATCGGCCTGCTCCGCCCTTCCGCGCGCTCGGGTTCCGGTTACCGCCTCTACGGCCGCGCGGATATCGCCCGCCTCCACCAGATCCAGGTCCTGCGCAAGCTGGGCCTGTCCCTGGGCGAGATCGGCACGTGGCTGGACGAGGCGCCGGCGTCGCTGTCCCCGCTCATCGAGCAGCAGATCCGCCAGCTCGACCGGGAGATCGCCCACCGCCAGCGCCTGCGCGAACGCCTGGCCACCCTCGGTGGCCAGTTGCAGAGCGGCCAGGAACCGGAGCTCTCCGAATGGCTCGGCACTCTGGAGTTGATGAACATGTACGACAGCTATTTTTCCCACGGGGAACTGAAGGAACTGCGCCTGTACGCGGACGAAGCGCGGCGGCGTGAATGGGCCGCGCTCGTGGCCCGGGTCCAGGCGCTGATCGCCAAGGGCGTGCCACCCCAGGCCGAGGAGGCGCAGGCGCTTTCGCGTACCTGGATGACCATGCTGGAAGCGGATACCGGCGCCAACCCGGTGCTGTTCGCCAAGCTCAACGCCATGCACGAGGCGGAGCCGGCGCTGCGCGAGGAAACCGGCATCACCCCACAGACCATGGCCTATGTGGTCCAGGCCTTCAGCGAGACCAAGCTGGCCATCTACCAGCGCTACCTCACGCCCGAGGAGTTCGCCTTCCTCAAGGCCAACTACGGCACGCGCATGCACGAGTGGCCGCCGCTGATCGCCGAGGTGCATCGGCAGATGGAGTCCGGCGCCCCGGCCTCGTCCCCCGCCACCCTGGCCCTTGCCCGGCGCTGGCTGGAGCTGTTCCGCTCCTATGCGGGGGATGACCCGGCCACCCAGCAGAAGATCCGCCAGGCGCTGGTGAGCGAGCAGGAACTGCGCCACGGCTCCTGGGCCAGCGACGCGCTGCTGCATTACCTGCGCCAGGCCATGGGGCACCTGATGGCCGCCCGCGCCTGAGGCCTTCCGCCGCCTGAAACGAAAGAGGCCCGCACGGTTTCCCGTGCGGGCCTCTTCGTTACTGCGCGGGCGATCAGTGGCCGCTGCGCAGCATTTCCTTCGGTACGTACTTGCCGATCTCGAACTTGCCGATGGCCGCGCGGTGCACTTCGTCCGGGCCGTCGGCCAGGCGCAGGGTGCGCTGCATGGCGTACATGTAGGCCAGCGGGAAGTCGTTGGAGACACCGGCGCCGCCGTGGATCTGGATGGCGCGGTCGATCACCCGCAGGGCGACGTTGGGCGCCACGACCTTGATCTGGGCGATCTCGCTCTTGGCCACCTTGTTGCCCACGGTGTCCATCATGTAGGCCGCCTTCAGGGTCAGCAGGCGGGCCATGTCGATCTCCATCCGCGAGTCGGCGATCTTGTCGATGTTGCCACCCAGGCGGGCCAGCGGCTTGCCGAAGGCGGTGCGGCTGACGGCGCGCTTGCACATCAGCTCCAGCGCGCGCTCGGCCATGCCGATGGAGCGCATGCAGTGGTGGATGCGGCCTGGGCCGAGGCGACCCTGGGCGATCTCGAAGCCACGGCCCTCACCCAGCAGCACGTTCTCGTAGGGCACGCGCACGTCTTCGAACAGCACCTCGGCGTGGCCGTGCGGGGCGTCGTCGTAGCCGAACACCGGCAGCGGACGGAGGATCTTCACCCCGGGGGTGTCCACCGGCACGAGGATCATCGAGTGCTGCTGGTGGCGCGGCGCGTCCGGGTTGGACAGGCCCATGAACACGAGGATCTTGCAGCGCGGGTCGCAGGCGCCGGAGGTCCACCACTTGCGGCCGTTGATCACCCACTCGTCACCCTGGCGCACGGCGCGGGCTTCCATGTTGGTGGCATCGGAGGAGGCCACGCCCGGCTCGGTCATGGCGAAGGCGGAGCGGATCTCGCCGCGCAGCAGCGGCTCCAGCCATTGCTTCTTCTGCTCTTCGTTGGCGTAGCGCACCAGCACTTCCATGTTGCCGGTATCCGGCGCGGAGCAGTTGAACGGCTCCGGGCCCAGCAGCGAGCGGCCCATGATCTCGGCCAGCGGTGCGTATTCCATGTTGGTCAGGCCGGCGCCGAGTTCGGACTCGGGCAGGAACAGGTTCCACAGGCCTTCGGCGCGGGCCTTGGCCTTGAGCTCTTCCATGATCGCGGTGGGCTGCCAGCGATCACCCTCTGCGACCTGTTGCTCGAATACCGGCTCGGCCGGATAGACGTAGGTGTCCATGAACGCGGTGACGCGTTCACGCAGTTCCTGAACCTTGGGGGAGTAGGCGAAATCCATGCGGAGCTACCTTCTGACGGATGTTTTCTGGGTACGGGTGAGGTGTGGAAATGATGCTAGAACAGCGATTAAGATTTATCTAACCTATTTTCGCCGTGTATAAACATTCATCACCGATATATGATCCGCCGATAAAAACAGCCTACGGAGTGCGCTCGAAAATGAATCTGAACAAGGTCGATCTCAACCTCTTCATCGTCTTCGACGCCATCTACACCGAGGCCAACCTGACCCGCGCCGGGCAGATCGTGGGCATCACCCAGCCCGCCGTTTCCAACGCCCTCGCCCGCCTGCGCGAGACCTTCAACGACCCGCTCTTCGTGCGCACCGCCCAGGGCATGGTGCCCACGCCCATGGCGCAGAACATCATCGGCCCGGTGCGCAACGCCCTGCAGCAACTGCGCATCTCGGTCCAGGAAAGCCGCACCTTCAACCCGGGCCAGGCCAACAAGACCTACCGCATCAGCATGACCGACCTCACCGAGACGGTGATCCTGCCGCCGCTGTTCCAGCGCCTGCGTCGTCTCGCCCCCAACGTGCAGATCGAGAGCTTCCTGGCCAAGCGCCGCGAGACCACCAAGGAGTTGGCCGCCGGGCGTCTGGACTTCGCCGTCGACGCCCCGCTGAACACCGACCCGCAGGTGCGCCACGTCAAGCTGATGGAAGACCGCTACGTCTGCGCCATGCGCCGTGGCCACCCGCTGGCGAAGGAAAAGATCAGCCTCGACGAATACCTGTCGCTGACCCACATCCATATCTCCAGCCGCCGCAGCGGCCTCGGCTACATCGACCTGTCCCTCGGCAAGATGGGCATCCAGCGCAAGATCGCCCTGCGCTCCCAGCACTACCTGATGGCCTCCACCGTGATGCAGAACACCGACATGGCGATGACCGTGCCCGAGCGCTTCGCCCGTCGCCACGAACTGCACTACGTCGAGCTGCCGGTGAACGACGTGCCCTCCCTGGAAACCCACCTCTATTGGCACGAGAGCACCGACCAAGACCCGGCCAACCGCTGGATGCGCGAGCAGATGATCGAGATCTGCCAGCAGGTCACCGCCCAGGAACAGCGCGCCGAAAAAGCCGAGAAGGCCTGACCCGCCACGCAAGGACGCCCCCATGCCGACTCATCGATCCGCCTGGGCGCTGTCCCTGGCGCTCGCCCCGCTGGCCCAGGCCGAAACGCTGCAGGTCGAGCCGCTGGTGATCACCGGCAGCCGCTACCCGGCCAGCGGCTTCGACCTGCCCTTCTCCGTCGATCGCATCGAGCGCGAGCAGGCCAGCCTCGGGCAACCCGGGGTCAACCTCTCCGAAGCGCTCAACGCGGTGCCCGGCCTGGTGGTGCAGAACCGCCAGAACCAGGCCCAGGACCTGCAGGTTTCCTCGCGCGGCTTCGGTGCCCGCTCGGCCTTCGGCATCCGCGGCATCAAGCTGATCGCCGACGGCATCCCCGCCTCCAACCCGGACGGCCAGGGCCAGGCCGCCACCTTCGACCTCGACACCCTCGACCACATCGAAGTGCTGCGCGGCCCCTTCGCCAGCATCTATGGCAGCAACGCCGGCGGGGTGATCCAGGTGTTCTCCCGCGACGGCCAGGGCGCGCCCAAGGTCTCCAGCGAAACCTCCCAGGGTGCCTGGGGCACCTCCCGCACCCGCCTCACCGCCGAGGGCGGCAACGACCAGGGCGGCTTCCTGGTCAACCAGTCCCATTACGAGAGCGACGGCTACCGCAAGCACAGCGCCGCCACCCTGGACAAGAGCTTCGCCAAGCTCACCCTCTACCCGGACGGCGAAAGCAAGCTGGCGCTGACCTTCAGCCAGCTGAACCAGAACGGCACCCAGGACCCGCTCGGCCTGACCTGGGCCGGCTACCAGGCCGACCCGCGCGGCGTCGCCGATGCGGCGCTGAACTACGACACGCGCAAGACCATCGACCACCGCCAGGCCGGCCTCAACTACGAGCGCGCCTTCGCCGCCGGCACCTGGCAGGCCACCCTCTATGGCGGCACGCGGCGGGTGATCCAGTACCAGGCGATCCCCTCGTCCGCCCAGGCCAGCCCGCGCAGCGCAGGCGGCGTGATCGATTTCGAGCGCAGCTTCCACGGCGCCAGCACCCGCTGGCTGCAGGACTTCGACCCGGGCCTGGGCAACCTCACCCTCACCACCGGGGTGGACTACGACCAGTCCAGCGACGACCGCCAGGGCTACGAGAACTTCGTCGGCACCCAGCTGGGCGTGCACGGCAACCTGCGCCGGGACGAGCGCGACGAAGTCAGCAGCATCGCCCCCTACCTGCAGCTGGGCTGGCGCCTGGGGGATTTCAACCTGCAGGGCGGCCTGCGCTACAACGAAGTGGCCTTCGACGTGGACGACCACTACATCCGCCCTGGCAACGGCGACGACAGCGGCTCGGTCACCTACCGCGACCTGACCCCGACCCTGGGCGCCAGCTACGCGCTGACGCCCGAGCTGAACCTCTACGCCAGCTGGGGCAAGGGTTTCGAGACGCCGACGCTCAACGAGCTGTCCTACTCAGGGCCCGGCGACAGCTTCGGTTTCGACCTGGGTGCGGCCACCAGCCGGCAATACGAAGTGGGCCTCAAGAGCCTGGTAGGCGAGGCCACCCGCCTCAACCTGGCGCTGTTCCGCATCGACACCGAGGACGAGCTGGTGGTGGATGCCGCCAGCGGTGGCCGCACCCGCTACCAGAACGCCGCGCGCACCCGGCGCCAGGGCCTGGAGCTGTCCGTGGACAGCGCGCTCGGCGAAACCCTGCACACCCGCCTGGCCTACACCCGCCTCAGCGCCACCTACGACCAGGGCTTCACCAGCGGCGGCCGCGACATCCCCGCCGGCCGCCACCTGCCCGGCGTGCCCGCCACCAGCCTCTGGGGCGAACTGGAATGGCGCCCGCGCGAGGGCATCAGCACCGCGCTGGAGGGTCTCTACCGCAGCAAGCTCTATGTGGAAGACAGCAACAGCGCCCGCCCGGCGCCCGGCTACGCCCTGCTCAACTGGCGCGCCCGCTTCGAGCAGAAACTCGAGCGCCTGACCTTCAGCCAGACCCTGCGCCTGGACAACCTGCTGGACCGCCGCTACATCGGCTCGGTCATCGTCGGCGACGGCAACCAGCGCTACTACGAGCCCGGCCCGGGGCGGGCCTGGTATGTCGCAGCGGGTGTGGAATACGCGTTCGATTGAAGGGTCCGCGAACCCGTCGGGTTGCATCCGACCTACGGCCCAAGAAAATCCCACCCGTAGGAGCGAGCTCTGCTCGCGCCCCCCGTGCCCCGTAGCCCGGGCTTCAGCCCGGGGCGCTCCCCCTCGGCTACGGCTCAGGGCATGAGCGCGTGCTGGTCCCGGCTCCGCCTGGTGGAGGTAAAAAGCGACCTCCACCCTACGCCCGTTGATAGTCGGTGCCACGGCAAGGGCGGGCGAATGAATTGGTGCTGTCTGCATTAGCTGTTGTGGTTTTAATGCAAGCGCTCAAGCACGGTGCTTTCCGGGCGCCCGAGGGTTTGTGCCACCTCCACCGCATGGGTTTCGCTTCGCTCGCGGAACGCCGCCCGACCCATCCTACGAAAGCCTGTTGTGAGGGGGTTAGGGATATGGCACAGGGTGAGGGGTGCCGGAAGAAGCCGGGGAATGCCGGAAGAGCCCGGACGGCGCGGGCTCAGGTAGGAGGTACGGTGCCAAACCGCCGCGAGATAGAAACAGGGCGATTTAACTAGCCCTGTTCATCTCGCGCAAACCGTTTGGCACAACCTGCCGTCAGACCATCCAGCCGCCGGCCCAGACTACGCGCCCGATGATCTGCAACTCGCCCAGGCGCTCCTTGGGCACCACGATTTCCCGATACTCCCGGTTATGGCTGATGATGCGGACTGAGCCGTCGAAGTCCCGCTGTAGGCGCTTGGCGTACAGGTGGTCATCCAGCATCACAACGTAGACACCCTCACCCTCCAGGGCGTTGCGGCACAGATCGATCATGACCGTGTCCCCATCCTCCAGGAGGCCGGTCATTGAGTCCCCATCCACACGCAGACACGCCAGATCAGAGGGCGCTAGCCCCTTCTTCCGTAGGCTGTAATGCGTAAACGACAGGTTGACCAGCACCTGGCTGCGCTCGTTCCAGGCACCGTGCCCCGCACTGCAACGGGCGTCATATAGCGGCACGTATGCATAAAGGTCGTTACCGCTCTGCGCCGGCTGCTGTGCCTTTGGCTTCGGCTCGCCTTCGCCTGTTGCAAGCCAACCGATATCGACCCCCACTGCTTTAGCAATATCCACGCACCTAGAGACCTTCGGCTCGCTCTGCCCCGTCAGGTAGTACTCCAGGGTCCTCCTTGGAATAGACGAAAGTCGCGCCAACTCATCGCCACTTCCGGCCATGTCTGCGCATAGGCGTATCCGAGCAGCAATACCTTCGCTCATTTCGCTTTACCTCGCAGGCCAAACGAAACGCAGCCGGGAGACAAAGCGAAATTTCGCTTTGTAAGCAAAGCTATATAGATCAATGGGTTAGCTATTTTCAGCATTCGCAAGGCCACTTATGGAAAGCGAAAAGCCATTTTTCGCTTTACCTCATAGTTGATAGTGGCTATGTTTATCCGTAACAGGCTGTTAGACGGCCTAAAAAAACCACCCGCCAAGATGGTTGTTACTGATGAACATCGCCGACATGCCACTCGACACAGCCAAGCGCTGGGAGTGGATCAAGTACCAGTTACGCGTCCATGACTGTCCGCCCGCAGAGCTAGCACGCCAACTCGACGTGACCGACCGGGCCGTCCGTGCAGTTAAGCATTCGCCGTACCCACGCATAGAGCGCGCCATCGCTGCAAAGCTCGGCGTGAAGCCGATAGAGCTTTGGCCCGAGCGTTGGAACGCAGATGGCACCCCTAGCCGGAAACGACCAAACCGCGCGGAGAGTTTCCCGCGAAGTGGCGTCAAGGATAGCCGTTACTCTCCTGTTTCGCACCGTACAGCGGTCGGGAGAGCCTAAACATGCGTCACAAAGATGACCGCACCCTCGACCTCTTCGAAATTCCCCAGCCGGTTCTGGCTATCCCTGGCCAGGGCAATTACTCGGTCCAGGTCAGCGAGCTAGTCGGCGAGATGCTCAAGGCCGCCGGGATCGACCGCTACGAAGTGGCGGCCCGCATGTCGCGTCTTAGTGGCGATGACGTTAGTAAGGCCATGCTCGATGCCTGGGCCAGCCCCGCCCGTACAGACCATAACCTCCCTTTCTATCGAGCCGCGTTGCTTGAGGAGGTTTGCGCTAGCCACCTGTTGACCAACTGGCTCGTCACCCAGCGTGGCGGCCGCGTGGCTTACGGCCGCGATGCCCTGCTAGCCGAGTTGGGGCGCCTTGAACGTGCCCGAGACGAGGCAGGCCGCCAGGCCCGCGAGCTTAAGCGCCGTATCGGGGGGGATGACCGTGCGTAAGTGGTTCACTTCCCGCGAACTGGCGGGCCTGCCTGGAATGCCCGGTACTGAGCGTGCGATTCAGATTCGCGCCAAGCGGGAGCGTTGGGAGGGCCAGGGCCGCCTGGGCTCCAAGGCCATCGAGTACCCGTTTGCAGTTCTCCCCACCGAGACTCAAGCGGCACTTTTGGCACGACTGGTTACGACCGATCAGCAGCAGGCCGCCGAGGCTCCAGCCCAAGACGTAGCTCTGCGTAATGACATATCGGTGTCACGCCTGACCGATGAGCAGCGCGCCGTCATGACAGCCCGCCTTGCCTTCGTGCGAGAGATTGAGCGCATGAGCCAGGTTGTCAGCCAGCAGAAGGCCATAACGACGCTCGTCCAAGCGGCTCGTGATGGCATGCTCAGCAAGTACCTGGAGGACCGCGCGGCGCGCGCCAACGACCGCAAAACAGCAGACCGCACTCTGAGCGAGCGCACCCTAAAGCGGTGGCTGGCCAGCTATCGCGCCGATGGTGAAATCGGCCTGGCACCGGAGCGCCGCAAAGCCGACCTCGGCATTCCCGATTGGGCGCCCGACTTCCTGCGCTGCTACCAGCGACCGACCAAGCCGGCAGTTGAGCGTGCCTATGCCGAGTTCGCGGAGAAGTACCAGGGCGACCGCCCCAGTATCCACCAGGTGCGCCGCTTCCTTGCCAAGCTGAGCCCCGAGGCCCGCGAGCGTGGTCGCTACAGCCCTCAGGAACTGAAAGCATTCAAGCCGTTCCGCCGCCGCTCGACCAAAAACCTGATGCCGGGAGACGTGTACACGGCGGACGGCCACAAATTCGACGCCGAGGTAATCAACCCGCGCACCGGCAAACCGTTCCGACCAGAGGTCACCACCACCATGGACGTAGCGACCCGGCGCATCCTGGGGGTATCTGTCGGCGAATCGGAGAACAGCATCGACGTCATGCACTCCCTGCGTGACGCCATCGAGCGCGGCGGCATGTTCGCCCTGTTCTACGTCGACAACGGCAGCGGGTTTGCCAATGACGCAGTGCGCGAAGTGGTCGACCGCCTGGGCGGGGAAATGGTGCATGCGCTGCCCTACAACAGCCAGGCCCGTGGCCTGATCGAGCGCGCCCATAAAACCGTGTGGGTGGCAGCGGCCAAGAGACTGGTTAGCTACATCGGCGCCGACATGGACAAGCACGCCGGTACCCGCGTTCACCGCATCAGCCGCCAACAGCTACGCGACCACGGCACCACCCGCCTTATCCCGACCCTGAGCGAGTTCATGGACGTCGCGTCGGTCGAGATCGAGGACTACAACAACCGGCCGCACCGGGCGCTGGCAAAAATTCGCGACCCGCAGACCGGCCGCTTGCGCCACATGAGCCCTAACGAAGCTTGGGAGGCCGCTCGCTCCAGCGGCTGGGAGCCGATGCTGGCGCCGCCGGACTTGGTGAGCGACCTCATGCGGCCGCAGGTGGTACGGCGCACCCTGCGCGGCGAAATCGCCTGGGACGGTAATCGCTACTTCCTGGACGAACTGCGCAACCTGCACGGCGAAGACGTCCGCATCGCCTACGACGTCCACGACGCCAGCCGCATTTGGGTGCGCACCCTGGCCGGCGAGCTGATCGGCGAGGCGCTGATCGACGGGAACGCCGAGGACTACCAGCCACTGAACCGCATTCAGAAGGCCCGCGAGCGACTGGCTCAAGGGCAGCTGAAGCGCGGCATCGAGAAGATTGAGAGAGCAAGCGGCCAACGTCTGGAGCTGGTGCCAAAGGCTATTGGCCCCAGTTCCAACCTGCTCCCGGAACAAAAGCAGGCGGCCCTGGAATACGCCGAGCAGGTCGTTGGGCACCAGGCCATACAGGCCGACGCCTTCCAGGTGCCCGGCGACTCAATGGCCCGTTACCGCCTGTGGAAGCGCCTCGACGCCCGCGTCGCGTCCGGCGAGCTGCTGGACGACGAGGCCAGCCGCTGGCACCGCAGCTACCCCGACACCCCCGAATACCTCGACATCCTCGACATGTACGAATTCACGGCCGCCTCAACGGCCCACGCTTGACCAGGAGTAACGCACGATGACTACCAAAATCGCCCCCCTTACCAACGTCGGCCTGCTCACCAGCGCCATCAACCGCGCCATGCTGCGCCCCGCTGGACTGCCTGGTCTGGTCGTCATGTACGGCCCCACCGGCTACGGCAAGAGCATCGCCGCCTCGTTTGCCGCCAACCGCCACCGCGCCTACTACGTTGAATGCCGCGAGGCCTGGACCCGCAAGGCCTTCCTGCTGGGCGTCCTACGCGAGATGGCCATCACCCCGGCCCGCACCCTGTCGGAGATGGTCGACCAGATCGCCGAGCAGCTCAGCCGCAGCGGCCGCCCGCTGATCGTGGATGACGTCCAGTACCTGGTAGACAAAGCGGCGGCCAACATCCTCACCGACCTCTACAACGCCAGCCAGGGCACCATCGTCCTGATCGGCGAGGAACGTGTACCCGCCAGCCTGGCCCGCCTGGAGCGCCTGCACAACCGGGTCCTGGAATGGGTGCCGGCCCAGCCCGCCGCACTGGAGGACCTGCGCGAGCTGGCCGAGACCACCTATCCCAACCTCACCCTGGCCGACGACCTGCTGGACGACCTCAACCGCCAGGTGCGCGGATGCCTGCGCCGGGCGGTCGTGAACCTGTACCAGGTCCACACCCAGGCACAGGCCGCAGGCGTCACCACCATGGACCTGGCGGCCTGGGGCAAACGTGGCTGGTTCACTGGCGAGGCCCCGGCCCGGAGGATCGCCTGATGCGTACCGGCAAGACGCCCGTCCATCTGTCCATGGCCGGCGGCCTGCTGCCCCGGCAGCACATGTGGCAGGCCATCCGCACCCTGGCCCGCAGCGACGTGGCACTCACCACCTACAACGTATCCCGCCGCAGTGGCCAGGATGACGAAGCCGTACGCGACTACCTGCGGGCGCTGTGCAAAGCCGGCATCGTCAGCCAGGTGCGCGCCATGGGACGCGACGCCCTGTGGGAGCTGCTCCAGGATGAAGGTGCCGAAGCGCCGCGCGTGAACCGTCGCGGCGAGCGCCAGCCCCCCGAGGCCGTCGAATGCATTTGGCGTGCGCTGCGCATCCTGGGCGAGCTGAGCGCAGCCGAGGCAGCAGCACAGGCCCAGGTGGGCGGCGCCGCCATCACCGAAGGGGCGGCCCGCGTGTACCTCCAGGGCCTGACCCTGGCCGGCTACGTCACCCGCGACGGCGGCACCCCAGGCAACCCCGCGCGCTATCGGTTGATGCCTGGCCGTAACACCGGCCCACTGCACCCCATCTACCAACGCAGTACCTATGAGCAGGTCTACGACCCGAACCTCGACCAGGTGGTGTGGGCCAAGGGGCAGGACAGCCTGGCGGCTTTGCGTGCCGAGAACCGGCGCATGCGCGAGCTGCTGGCGATGGTCGCAGGTCGGGGGCTGTCCCCCACGCTGACGGAAGGCGAGTTGGCCGACATCGAGGCCGTCCTTGCACAGGGGGACCGCCCATGAGCAGCGCTGCCCGCGTCGACCTGTCCGCCTGGGGCGAGGCGCCCCCGCAGTGGATCGCGCTGCTCGCCCGCGAGGTGGAGCGCAGTACCCGCAGCCGCGTGGCCGAGCGTGTCGGCATCAGCCGCACGGCGGTGACCCTGGCCCTGCAAAACCGCTACCCGTCCCCCAGCACGGCGCGCATCGAGCGCCGCGTCCTGAAAGCCCTTGGTCGCATCGAGTGCGTCGCCCTGGGCGGGGTCATCGACAGCGCGCAGTGCCAAAGCTACCGCGAGCGCCCAGCACCGACTCACAACCCACCCGCCATGCATCACTGGCGGGCATGCCAGCACTGCCCACACAACCCCAACTGTACGGAGAAGAGCCATGGCCGCCACTGAGCCCCGTCCCCTTGTCGTGCTGACCAGCGCCCTGCGGGCCAGCCTCGCCGCGTTCAACAGCGCCGCCCGTGAGTTGCAGCGGCTGGGGGTGCGCATCGCCGCGTTCCACCCGGTCGAGAACCGCCTGGAGGTGGGCCCGGCCGACGGCCGCTGGCTCCTGGAGCAACGGCTGATCGACGGCGGCTTTCATCGGCACCCCAGCGCCGGCAGTACCCGATACAGCGTGCTGTTCCGGGGCGTAACCCTGGAATGGCGCGAGCCCATTAGCTACCGCGACACCATGCATTGAGCAGGAGAGACACACGATGCAATCCCCCGAAATTCAACCCGGCCTGTGGCGCGACGCCCAAGGCCGTCTAGTCCCCATCGAGATGATCAAACCCATCGACCAGGAGCGTGACCGACTGGTGCGCCAACTGGTGGGCCGCGCCTACGAACTCAACCAGGAGCTGGCCCACTTCAAGGCCTCCGCGTTCGGCGATGTCGACGCGTTCGTCGACCTGAGCGCGGAGCAGTACGACGTTCACCTGGGCGGCAAAAAGGGCAATGTCACGCTGGTGACCTTTGACGGCCGTTACAAGGTCATCCGGGCCAAGGCCGACAGCATCGTCTTTGACGAACGCCTGCAAGCGGCCCGCGCCCTGATCGATGAATGCCTGGCTGACTGGACCGAGGGCGCCCGCCCCGAGGTCACGCTGCTGATCAACGACGCATTCCGTACCGACACGAAGGGTGAGATTCGCACCGCTAGCGTCCTGGCTCTGCGCCGCTTGGCCATCGACGACGAGCGCTGGAAACGCGCCATGACCGCGATTGGCGAGGCGTGCCAGGTGGCCAGCACCACCTCCTATCTGCGCCTCTACGAGCGCGTAGGCGATACCGACCAGTACGTCCCCATCAGCCTGGACATCGCCAAGATCAATCCGCAGGAGGTGCACTGATGGGCCTTCTCAGCCACATGAAGTGGAAAACGACCACCGTCCTGGACTTGGTGGAGGACGCCGAATCGACCGACGCCGAAGCGCTCGATGTCGTGCACCTGGAGTTGGACAGCGGCAAAGACTTCGTGGTCGCCGTGGTGACGGGGGAGCGCGCGGCCAAGGCTGCGGAGCTGTTAGAGCGACTGCGCTTAGGCGAGGAGCTGTGACATGCAAATCATCCACTTTGAAGACAAGGGCCAGGACTTCCTGGAGTGGGACGTGGACCAGAACGGCATGGTGGTCGACTCCCGGCCCTACCAGGCGGCCGTCTGGCGTGGCTGCGAAGTGTCCGGGCTGGCCATTGGCGTGTGCCCCATGGTGAAGGTCCCGGACGGCGGGCCGGCTCGCATGCTGCGTTACGTGGTCACCGCGATGGAACTGATCAACCCGTTCAACCAACCGGGGCGCACGTATGGCGCAGTCGACGTGACAAGCCGCCTGCACGCCCTGGAGCACTTCACCCTGGCCCAATGCCGGGCGGCCCTGGAGGTTCCCGGCGTGCAGCAAGCGGTGGTTACCAAGCTGCGCAGCCGCATCCGTCGACTCGAAAAGGCGGCTGCTGTCGCTGGGGAGGCCTGATGCAACGCTATCACGACACCTCGGCCGACCCGCTTCCGCTGAAGTCGTCGCACCTGGACGCCGAGCGCGAACGCATCGAGCAGGCGACCGCCGAGTTTTTGGCAAAGGGCGGCCGCATCGAACGCGTCGGCTACCAGATGAAGGACCACCAGCCGTGGGTCATCAACCCCAAGCGCACGCCGGTCTATTCGCACCTGTTCCAGCGGCCTGACCCCATCCCCCAGGCCCAGCCGACACCCGAACCCGAAACCGTACTGGAGATGGTTCCGGTGCCAGCCGTGCTGCCCGCCCCGGCGCGGCCGCAGGCAAAGCGCCGGGCCGCCGACGTACCCGCCGCACAGCTTGCCGCGCGGCTCATGGTCCAGGCCGCACTGGGGGCGTCGCCTGCGGTCGCCGCCAAGGCGGTCGGCATCACCGAGAAAGACGCGCGCCAGGTGGCACGCGATTTCCGCATCACATTCAAGCGCCAGCGCTAGGAGGCAAAGCCATGGCCCAACACACCCTCACCATCACCGACGAAGACGACGGCCTGACTATCAAGCTGGCCAGCACCGCCACCCTCAACAGCACCCCGGCCGGCACCGTTGCAGCGAGCCTGCTCGGCGTCCTGGCCGAGGCTGTCGCCACGGCCCGCAGCGCGGCGGGTGAATGCCCATGCCCGAAGTGCAAGGCCCGCCGGGAGGCAGAAAGCGAAGCACTACCAGTGCCCGCCAATCGCACCCTGCACTGAGCGAAACCACCCCGGCCTGGCCGGGGATGGTCTGCCGGGCGTGGTGGCCCGGTACTGATGAGCAGCCCGAACCCGAGGAAGAGACAATGGCGAAACGCCCCGGACTGACACTGATTCAAATCGCCCGGCGCCAGCTGGACATGGACGATGACGCCTACCGCGCCATGCTGATGCGCACGGCGGGCGTCGAGTCGTCCAAAGCGTTGACTCCCCGGCAGATCGGCCGCGTACTGGCCGAGCTGGAGCGCCTGGGCTTCAAGTCCACCAGCGCCAAGGCTGCGCCCGCAAAGAGGCGCCAGACCGCAGAGCCCGCACCCGAGCGTGCCGCCCTAATCGGCAAGATCAACGCACAGCTTGCCGAGGCCGAGCGCTCCATCGCCTACGCCGACGGAATCGCGCGGCGCATGTTCCAGGTCGAGCGCGTGGAGTGGTGCAACCCTGACCAACTACGCCGCCTGGTAGCCGCCCTGGCCTACGACGCACAACGCCACGGGAGGACCCGGTGAACATCGAGAGCGCCCGCGACCTGCTGCCGTCGGCTGTCCAGCGCATCGCCGATGCGGTGGGCCTGGCTGCCGCGCTGCGCCTGGTCGAGCAACTGGGCGGGACGAGTTGGTATTTTGCCCAGGGCCATGGCCGCCACGGCCAGGCTCGCGTCGCAGCCCTGGAGGAAATCGTCGGCGAAGACGCGGCCCGCCGGCTCACGTTCCTGATGAATGAGCGGGAGGTCGTCTACATCCCTAAATGCGACAAGGCCATCCGCCGCTTGCGCGATGCCGAGATTCACCGCCAATTCGACCAGGCAGTGCGAGAGGGTGTGAGCACCAATACCGTGGTCAACGAGCTGGCCCGCACCTACGAAATGAGCGACCGCCACGTCTGGCGCATCCTGAAAACCCCGCCGCTCGACATCTACGACGAGCACCCGGTAACGCCCGATCTATTCAACTAGAACGGGCAGTTACTGACACCGGTCAGCTAATGCCGCCGGGACGCTGCCGCCCACCATAGCGGCATGATCAAAACAACTCCCCCCACCCGTCTGTGTTCCCCTCGCGACTACGCGGCCGCCATCCTGGCGGAGCCGTCGCGGGAGCGGCGTATCCAGCTCCTGGAGCGCTGCCCGCCCGAATGGCGCGAGCAGGCAGAGACACACGTTAAAGACGCCTGGGCGCGCATGCAGGCGTACCGCCGCCACCGCGAAGAGCGACACGCCGCCGCCAACGAGCGGCCGCCGCGTGCATCCCGCCCCTCTGATCGACACACCAACATCACCAATCACCCCCGCTCAGAGCCCGAGGTGGGCAACCGCCACCTGGCCGCTCTGCGCGCACTGGTAGGAGACTCCCATGGGAATTAAGGCCCGCGTGCTCGCGGCCGCAATCGCTATTGCTACCCCATTCGTTGGGTACTACGAAGGCCGCAATCTGCTGGCCTACCGGGACCCCATCGGCAAACCCACGATCTGCGACGGCTGGACCCGAGGCGTCCGGCTCGGCGACAAGGCCACCGATGCCCAGTGCGACGCCTACACCCGCAAGGGCCTGGAGGAAGCGGCCGAGGTCTTCGCCCGTTGGGTGCCCGACCAGGTCGCCGACACACTGTCGGCCAAGACCTTGGCCGCCTTCCTGTCGTTCATCTACAACACCGGCCCCGGCGCCCCTGGCGTCAAGGACGGTTTCGTGTGGCTCAAGAACGGCCGCCATTCCACGATGCTGCTGCACCTGCAGGCCGGCCGGGTGGCTGAGGCGTGCGCCCAGCTCAGCAACTGGACCAGCGCGGCGGGCCGCCAGCTGGGCGGCCTGGTTAAGCGTCGGGCGGCTGAACGCCAGCTGTGCGAGGGCGGGCTATGAGCGCCTTCAGCTCCCCGTGGTTCAAGGTTCCCTTTGTGGCGGGCCTGCTGATGATCGCCCTATGGGCCTTTCTCACTGCGCTACATGACGCCCACGACACCGGCTATGCACTGGCCGAGGCGAAGGGCCAGGCCGCCCTGGAACAGCTCCGCATGGAGCACGCCAACGCTGACGCTGCCCGCGCCCTGCAGGCGGCCGCCGATGCCAAAGCCGCCGCGAACGCACTACGCGAGCAGACCCAGCGCGCCGACCAGGTTGCCGCCAGGCTCGCCGACCAGCAACGCCAGTACCGCCAAAACACCGACCGACTCACCGGAGAGATAGCCCGTGTTAACGACCTCTACCGGGCGGCGCTCGATGCGCCGCCTGTGCCTCTGCCTGACTGCCGTTTCACTCGTGGCTTTGTCCGCGTGTGGGACGAAGCAACCGGTGCCGCAATGCCCGCCCATTCCGGCGGAGCTGCTGCGACGTCCGCCGACGCCGGAGCCGCTGACCAGCTCGACGCCGGCATCGGCCGCGCCGACCTGCTGCGCCATCACATCCGCTACGCCGAGCAGTGCCGCACCACAGCCGCACAGCTCGACGCCCTAATCGACGTCCTGGAGGACCACTGATGCAAATGGACTTCACCCAGGCCGTGACCTGGGCCATCTCGCTGGTAGGGGTCGCCTGCACCGTCTTTCTGTTCCTGGTGAAGCAACTGCTTGGCCAGATGGAAAAGCGGCTCGGCGAGCGCTTCGCCGGTATGGATAGGGAACTGGCCCGGATCGCGCAGCTAGAGCGCGAACTGCTGCGATTCCAAGCAGAAATGCCCATGCAGTACGTGCACCGCCAGGACTACGTGCGCAACCAAACAGTAATCGAAGCCAAGCTAGACGGGCTGCGGGACAAGCTCGAAGTCGTCCAGCTGAAAGGAGCAAAGCAAAATGAGTGATATCGACCTGGAGAAGGTCCGCCGCGAATCGATGCGCTGGTACATCCTCCGAACCCTAGACAACACGCGGCCCGTTGATCCGCACGAATCCCTGGTGCTTAACACCATCCAGGCAATTTGGCCCGACGCCACCCAGCTGGAGGTGCGCCGCCAACTGGATTACCTGCTGGACCGTCGCCTTGTCACCCTGGACAAGCGCCCGGACGGCCAATGGATTTGCGGTCTAACCCATTTCGGCGTGGACGTTGTCGAGTACTCCACAGACTGCCGCCCTGGCATCGCTCGCCCTTTGCGAGGCTGACCCCATGCCGCCGCGCAGCAAAGTGGCCGCCCTGCCGGCCGAGGTGAAATCCTGGCTCGACCAGGTGCTAGTGGAAAGCAACTTCAGCGGATACGAAGCCCTGTCGGCCGAACTGGCCGACCGTGGCTACAGCATCGGCAAAAGCGCGCTGCACGCCTACGGGCAGACGTTCGAAGATCGTCTGTCCCGTCTGCGCATGGCCAGCGAGCAGGCCAAGGCGGTCGTTACCGCTGCCCCGGATGAAGAGGGGGCCGTCAACGAAGCGCTGATGCGCCTGGTCCAGGAACAGCTGTTCAATATGCTGATGGCCGCAGATGGCAAGGTCGACCTGCCCAAGGTGGCTAAGGCCGTGGCCGAGCTGGGGCGTGCATCTGTGGTCCAGAAGAAATGGCAAGCTGAGGTCCGCGAGCGGGCCGAGAGTGCCGCCGCGAAGGTCGAGAAAATCGCCCGCAAGGGAGGTTTGACGGCCGAGACCGTGGACGCCATCCGCCGGGAAATCCTGGGGGTTGCGGCATGAGTGCCAAGGCCAACGATCCGCTCTATGGCATGGTGTCCAACACGGCAAAGGCCAGTGCGCCGCCCGTGCTGCTGGGCTATCAGCAACGCTGGATTGGCATCCGCGCCCCGCTGAAGGTCGGCGAGAAGAGCCGCCGTATCGGCCTGACCTGGGCGGAGGCGGCGGATAACGTCCTAGTCGCCGCCGCATCCAAAGCGGCCGGCGGGCAGACGGTCTATTACCTCGGCTACAACCAGGATATGACCGTTGAATACATCCAGGCATGCGCCATGTGGGCACGGGCATTCGACTACGCCGCCGGCGAGGTCGAGGAAGGCATCTGGCCCGACGAGACCGCCGACAAGAACATCAAGACGTACACCATCACCTTTCCTGCAGGGCACCGCATCGTTGCGTTGACCAGTCGCCCCAGCAACCTGCGGGGTCGCCAGGGCATCGTTGTGATTGATGAGGCCGCATTCCATGCCGACCTGGCGGCGCTACTCAAGGCCGCCTTGGCGTTACTGATCTGGGGTGGTGAGGTGCACATCATCAGCACCCACGACGGCACCGACAACGCGTTCAACGAGCTGATCGAGGAGATTCGTGCCGGCAAGCGCAAGGGCGAGCTGTTCCGCTGCACGTTCCAGGAGGCGGTGGATGACGGGCTCTATCACCGCGTTTGTCTGCGCAAGGGTATTCCCTGGGTCAAGGACGAACAGCACGAGTGGGTCAAGGACGTGTACGCCTTCTATGGCGATGACGCCGAGGAAGAACTCGACTGCATCCCGTCCCAGGGCGGCGGCACTTACCTGAGTCTGGCCATCCTGGAGCAGCGCAGCCGCATCGGCGTGCCCGTTCTGCGCCTGGCCTATAAGCCCGGCTATGAAGTCATCAGCGAGCCACTGCGCCTGGCTGATTCGCTCGCCTGGTGCGAGCGCGAACTCGCACCGCTTTTGGCACAGCTCCCGAAGGACCTATGGAGCTTTTACGGGATGGACTTTGCGCGCAACCGCGACCTGTCCGTGATCGTGCCCCTTGTCCAGGAGCAAAGCGGGAGGAAGCGCCCACCCTTCCTGGTCGAGCTAAGGAACGTACCGTTCAAGCAGCAGGAACAGATTCTGTTCTACATCGTCAGCCGCCTGCCCAACTTCATGGCCGGCGCCAACGATGCTGGCGGCAACGGCGCGGCCCTGGCCGAGGCCGCCGCTGTCGAGTACGGGCACAACCGAATCAGCCAAGTGAAGCTAAGTGAAGGCTGGTATCGCGACAACATGCCCGGCCTCAAGGCCGATCTGGAGGACGGCACGCTCTACGACCTGCCCGCTGACCGGGACGTTATCGGCGACCTGCGGGCGTTCAAGCTGGTCAAGGGCGTGGCGAGGATTCCCGACACCCGCACACAAGAGGAAGGCGGTAGCGGCAAGCGGCACGGCGACGCCGGTATAGCCATCGCCCTGGCCAGGTTCGCCAGCCGCATGGACATCGAGCTTTACGCCTACACACCGGTTCGCCTTACCGCGCCGGCCACCAATGGCTTCGATTACGACGATGACCCGGCGTCAGGCTGGGGCATTAGAGGAATGCTCTGATGAACGAATCCACGATCCTGGACCAGCACGGCCGCCCGATGCGCCGCGCTGATCTGCTCCAGGAGGTTATCCACGCCACCGCCATGGGCGCGCATATGGCGTACAACACCGACACCATTGCCACCGCTCTGGACCCCAGCCGCTTGCGTTCCATCCTGCAGGCGGCCGCCACGGGGGACGCCCGCGATTACCTGACGCTGGCCGAGGAGATGGAGGAGAAAGACCCGCACTATGCGTCCGTGCTGGGCACGCGCAAGCGTGCGGTGGCAGGGCTGCCCATTGCCGTCGAGGCGGCAAGCACCGATGCGCGCGACGAGGAAATCGCCGAAGCGGTGCGCCGCCTTGTAGAGGCGCCGGAGTTTGGCGACATGCTCGACGACCTACTCGACGCCATCGGCAAAGGCTATTCGGTCGTTGAGCCGATCTGGCAATACCGGGATGGCCAGCTGTGGCCGAGCGGGTATGAGCACCGCGACCCTCGGTGGTTCCAGTTCGACCGATTGACGGGCAAACGGCTGCAGCTCCTGGACAACACCGGCCAGGGTCAGGAGCTGCCCAAAGACCGACTGATCATCCACACGCCGCGCCTCAAGTCCGGCTTGCCGATCCGGGGCGGCGTCGCCCGCCTGGTCGCTGTCGCGGTCATGTGCAAATCGTTCTCGCTGAAGGACTGGATGCGCTACGGCGAGCTTTTCGGCATGCCGTTGCGGATTGGCCGTTATGGTCCTGGAGCGAAGCCCGACGACATTGCCGTGCTGCGCCGGGCCGTCACCCAGTTGGCCAGCGACGCCGCCGCCATCATGCCGGACAGCATGCGGGTGGAGTTCCAGGAGATCGCCAACGCGGCCGGTGGCGCCGAGCTGTTCGAACGCCTAGCCGAGTGGCTGGATCGCCAGGTGTCCAAAGCCGTCTTAGGCCAGACGATGACGACCGACAACGGGTCGAGCCAGAGCCAGGCCAACGTGCACAACGAAGTGCGCCGCGACATCCTGAAGGCCGACGCCAAGCAGGTGATGACGACGATTAACCGCGACCTGGTGCGCGTGTTCGTCGACCTGAACTACGGGCCGCAGAAGGCTTACCCGACCGCAGCCCTGCAGGTGACCGAGCCAGAGGACCTCAAGGCGCTGGCTGACGCGCTGACCCCCTTCATTGATCGCGGGTTGCAAGTGGAGTCCTCGGCGATCCTGGACCGATTCGGCTTGGCAGCACCAGAGAAAGGTGCGGCGACCCTGCGCCCTGCCGGAGCAGTCACGCAACTGCCGGCAATGAACCAGCAGAAACCCTGTGCCTGTGGCGCGTGTGGCAGCCAGCGAGTTGCCCTGAATGCCGAGGAGCAGAGAGACGCCATCGACGACCTAGTCAGGGAGGAGCTGAGCGAGTGGCAACCGCTGGTGCGTCCGGTGCTCGATCCGCTGCAGCAGCTGGCCCAGCGCTCGACCACGTTTGAAGAGTTCCGCGCCGGCCTGGCCGACCTCCTGGACGAGATGGACGACACCCAGCTAGTCGAGGCGTTGGCCCTGGCGGCGTTCAAGGGGCGGGCTATGGGTGATGGGGGCCGTCAGTGACTACGACCGTCGAGACGCCGGGGCCGGTGCCCCAGGAGGCCCTGGACTATCTACGAGCGAAGGGCTACCGGGTCGGCTTCGACCATCGGGACGTGTGGCGGGAAGAGCACGCCATCGCCTGGACGGTGGCCAAGGCCATGCGCCTGGACATCCTGGAAGCGATCCGCGCGGCCGTGGACGAAGCGGTCCAGGAAGGCCAGGCATTCGGCGAGTTTCGCGGCAACCTGCAACCGCTCCTGGAGCGATTGGGCTGGTGGGGCCGTGCGACGTTGCGAGATCCGTTGACCGGTGAAGATCGCGACGTCCAGCTCGGCAGCCCGCGACGCCTGCAGGTCATCTATGACGTGAACCTGCGGACCGCCCAAGCGGCTGGCCAATGGGACCGAATCCAGCGCACCA